>JAATGW010000042.1 GCA_015654495.1 Chitinophagales bacterium | reverse complement strand
TTTCTCTTTCTCGTTCTCTTGCTCTCTTACTGATAAAACGCATTATTATACAGATTCAATAATATTTTTCCAGTATCCTGAAAAAAAAATCCCTGCCCTTTTAATATCCGGACAGGGATTGAGTTCTTATTGAATATTGATCAGTAAGTTATTTATTTTGACGCCAGGACCGGAGCAGCCGGTTGAATTGAATGATTGCTGACTGGTTTAACTGTTTTCAGGTAAGCGAAAATCGCCCTGAGTTCTGCATCCTTCATATGTTTAACAGGCATCATGGACATAGGCGGCATTAATGGTCTTGATCCGGGAAGTCCTTTACTCACCATATTTTTTATTGCATATACAAACTGATCTTCCGTCCAGGTGCCGGTGCCACTTTGATCAGGAGTGAGGTTAGCTGCATAAGAGATTCCCCAGGGGCCAACCCAGGAAGTAAAAGTAGCAGTAACTACCAGCCCTTTAGATTCCATTTGTTTCCGGTCTACATCGGGTGGAGGCATTTTTTCAGGGTGCCCTGAAAGCAATAAGGAACTGTCGTCAACCGGACCCATGGGGGTCATTTTTTTCGGGGTATGGCAGTCGTTGCAACCGGCAATTGTAACGAGGTGTTCACCCCATTGTGCCTGGGTTTCATAACCTCCGAAATCAGGTTTTTCCACTGCCGCAACAGTAGTTGCTGTAACTGGTTCTGCGGGTTTGTCGTTCGAACATCCTGTGCAACAAAAAAATGTCAATACCATACCGGTATTAAATAACATAGCAAGCTTGTTCATAATGGATGGTTTATTTTGAAGAATGGATAACAGGACGGTCAGTGGGACGAAATAAAAGTTGCACAGGGTTCCTGAATAGGGTAAGAAAAAAATCCAGAGGAGGGGGATCGTCAGAGAAAGCGGTTAGGTACGGATCGCGAAGAAAATATTAAACACGGAGGAAAGCTAATGAATATCCTGAATAAAAATAGAATTAGAAGTCCGAAGTTCGAAGTCCGAAGTCCGAAGTGAAAGGCAAATACAATTGCGGTATTTCAGTTCCGCAGGAACGGTGAATCTTGTAGCGCAGGGTGCGAGCCCTGCGTACGAAGTAAGAGGTAAGAGGTAAGAAGTCAACAGCCAAATACAAGTACGGTTTTTCAGTTCCGTAGGAACGATGATTTTATAGCCCAGGATTTCAATCCTGGGTATGATGAGGTAGGAAGTAAGAAGTAGAACCGCCTTCTCTATTGTGTGATTGTTCAGGTCTGTCGGCTTCATGAATGGGCGGATAGTATAATTAAAAACTCAGAACCTTGTCCTTCAGTGCTGGTTACCTTTAATTCGCCACCATGCGCCTTTATTATATCATAGGCTAACGATAATCCCAATCCGGTTCCAATTCCAGTAGGCTTAGTGGTAAAGAACGGTTGAAAGATTTTATCAACAACTTTCAACGGTATGCCATTCCCGTTGTCCTCTACAGTAATTTCAACATTATTTCCATTCTTTTTTGTTGTGACTGTAACCTGGGGTTCATACTTGTCCGCCGTAGTGTTCGCGAAAGAGGATTCCTCTGAGCGCGGGACGTCATGCATGACGTCCCTACGAATTTCTGTTTCTGTTTTCTGTTTCTGTCCCTCTTTCTCTTGCTCTTGCTCTTTCTGTTTCTCTCTCACAGCGTAAAAGGCATTATTCAGGATATTGAGAAGTACTCTGCCGATTTCCTGACCAGCGATATCAATTTTGCCGATGGATATATCAAAGCTTGTAATGACATGGGCATTAAAAGAATTATCCTTTCCCCGGTAACCATGAAAGGCAAGCTTGATATATTCTTCTGCGAGCGTATTGATGTTTGTTGATTCTTTCAGTCCGGAGCTGCTCCTGCTGTGTTGCAGCATTCCTTTTACAATAGAATCTGCACGTTTACCATGGTGATTGATCTTCTCCAGATTTTGTTTGATATCTGTTAATAGCTCAGATACTAAAGGGCTGTTTTCTCCTGCCTGCTGCCTGCTGTCTTCTGCCTCAGCAATCAATTCAGCACTTACTTCTGAAAAATTGTTGACAAAATTGAGCGGATTCTGAATTTCATGGGCGATGCCGGCAGTGAGCTGGCCGAGTGAAGCCATTTTTTCAGACTGAATAAGCTGAGTCTGGGTTGAGCGTAAATCAGCTAATGCCTGCTCAGCTCTTTTCTTTTCTGTTTGTAATTTTATAAGATCTTCTTTAGCATGCAATGCATGAGCTTCCGCAATTTTAATGTCGTTGAAACGGGCGAAAGTAAGATTAAACACAGCAGCGAATCTTTCCAGCAACTGTACTGAATCCGATGATATTTCTTCCGTAGAAGCCATGCCGATAAAACCCTGACTGAAATAAGCTACACTCTGCACACGACGTTGTTGGTTAAGTCCGCCTCTGAACGACAATTTCAACGCATTGGTCAGGTACGACAGGTATTCAGCCAATTCCGTACCCTTCATATCAACTACCAATGATTTCAGCTGGAGTCTCCAACCATCGTAAAGTTTATGCACAGTTGCATTTTCATTTTTATTGAACATGAATTTCTGTCCTATATGTTCCCCTTCTTCATCGGTGGCCCACATTTCAATTTCACCATTTTCACCCTGTACAACACCGATATATAAACGATTAGGTTCAATACCCAGATTTTTCAATTGCCTGAATACTTCAGCCGCTGTATCTGCAAGCTCGTCGCTTTTATGCATGGCAAGCGTGCGACTGCGCACTTTTTCCAGCGCAGTTTCGATCTGTGCTTCTCTTGCATTTGCTTCTGCCTGTTGAAGATCACGATATCGTTTATACGTAAGGCTTAGTACAGATTTAAAGCGTCGATAGATCTGAAGCTCTTCTTTTTTCATCTCATTTTTCGTCCACGAATAAACGCCTCCTTCTTTAAAGAAAAAGAAATAGCCGTACTGTACTTCATCGTGCGGATAGTCAGGAAAAGCTATCTGCGGGCGCATTATTCTATAGTATTCTTTAATCTCATTACCCCTTAATACAGGATGATATTCTGTTTGCGTAAGCCAGCTTTCGTAAACAGTGTCAAGTACGGGGTGTCCTTCCATTTTCAGCCAGCCGACAAGCTCAAGGCTTTTATCCTGTTCGGTTGTATTCCAGGTAAATAGTTCACATAGGCGGTCTTTTTTGTCCAGCAGGCCTACACCACACCGGATCGGAGTGATGCTGAACGAATGCAGTTCATGATAAAAAACGCCGATAGTGTCCGCAAGATCCTGTGAGCTGTGCATGGCCATTGCCTTACTACGCACCCTTTCCAGCGCTGCTTCAATCTGTGATTCGCGCGCCTGGGCCTCGGCTTTCTGAAGATCATTAAAACGGGTATAAGTGAGGTCGAATACTTTTGCAAAGCGCAGCAACAGATCAAAGTGATCATCGCTTAAAGGTTCCAGCGTGGCGAGTGTGAGGTTGCCGAAATTATTGAAAGAAGCATTCAGATAAACGCGGTCAGGGTGCTTCATACCCTTAATCACAAAGTCGGGTAGTTGGGCCAATTCTGTTTCAGAAAAAAGAAAACCATCCCAATCATTTTTTACTTCCCCTTCCAGCACATATGTAAATTTTAGTTTGCGCTCTTCCCATGCATTAAAGTATGCCAGGTTTGGCGGATGATTATGTGTTTTTACATAAAAGCCCATTGGATTTTCGGGATCTTCAGAATTGGCCATCCACCATTCTGCATCTCCTCCGATTCTATAAATCATGATCACACAGCGTGCGAGTACCAGATCAAGTTTTGTAAGTTCTGTAAAAACTATTCCGATCAATTCTTTGAGTTCATCGGAGTTGTGCATGGCCATAGCCCTCGCTCTCACTCTTTCGAGGCCTAATTCTATCTGGGCTTCGCGGGCCTGTTTTTCTGCTTGTTTCAGATCAAGAAAGCGTGTATAGGTTTGTTCAAATACTTTAGCGAATCTTTTGAAAATTGAGTGGGCTTCAGGAACCGGATCTTTGCTTATGAAAATCAGATTGCCATTTAGAAAATTCGCCACGTGGTTTATCTGGGATTGAGGGAGGCTGAATCCTGCTTTAAAAAACCCATTCACAATTTCTTCAAAGCCCGGAAGTGTAAGCATGTACCTGTAATGGGAGGCAAGATTTTCACCTTCCAGCTTTTCTTCATAAAAGTCTTCACCATTTTTGCGCGATTCGCTGAAGCGGATAAAAGCCGGATTTTCGGTGAGTGGAAATCTGAATGAAGGTTGCAGAATCCCTTCGCTATTCATCCAGCCTGTACATTCCTTTTCGTCTTTTTCCCATATATTATAACCACAACTCCATACAGACGGGCAAAGAGAATGAACCTGTTTAAATAAAAGGTTGGCAGCTTCACTGAGTTCTTCGCTATACTGCATCGCCATCGTTCTGCTTCTCACCTTTTCCAATGCAGTTTCTATCAACGCTTCCCGGGCTTGTTCCAATGCCTGTGTGACATCCGTAAATCGTTTGTATGCAAAATCGAAAACATTCCGGAAAAGTTTAAAAACCTCCTTGTGTTCGTTTGAAAGCGGGTTGTAGGTTGATAAACCAATTGCGGCAATGCCAGTAGAATATAAATAATAACAAAGCGAAGAAATACCTTCCAACCTTGGGTCTTCGGGCTCACCTCTCTGACGACGATTTTCTATCCAGCCCGCCAGCTCTTCATCATCAACAATTAATTCAGAAAATGCATCTTTTGATTTCTTTATTTCTACAAGGTATTTTTTGATAATAGGATGTGCATCATATCTGATTCTGGTAACAGCCCCACCATTGAAATCAGAGTAATCGTAATCGAGGAAAAAGGCCTGCTCATCTTTGAATGTGTTGATTATCACATTTCTCATTGAAGTGAAACCCAGCAGATTCAGCTCATTAAATAATGCCCTTGCGATTTCCATCAGGTCTTCCTGTTTCGTCATGCTGATAGCAACGACCCTGACCCTTTCAAGCGAAGCTTCAATTTCCAGTTGTCGGTTTTTCTGTTCCAGTTCAATTGTGCGACGTTTGATCGCTTCCCGTAATTCGAGATTTTCTTTAGAGATTTTTTCAAGGCCTACCGTTTCGCCCTCCGCGGCCTTTGCGTCAGGAAAAGAAAAATGTTGTTGTATCATTTTCCATCCTTCTGAATGATGCCGCATTAAAGAAGACACCCTGGTTTTGGCGTAGAAAGTCCAGGCGCCTTCAATCCGCACATACGCATCAAACCGATCGGTGATCAGAATAATTCCATCAACTGTTTCAATAATTATATTACTGTTCCTCCGCTCAAGATTTCCGGCGAGTTGTTCTGCTGTTTTTTCGAGGAAACTCACCGCTTCGTTTCTGGAAAAAAATACCTCAGCCTCCGTTGTACCTATCAGTCTGAAATCGGGTTCCAGGAATGAAGCATAGTCATCCAGGCTTGCATTCAGCAAACTATCCATATAGATTTCGTAGACCTTTTTTATTTCTGTTTCCTGTTGGCTGGTAAGATGCATTTTAGTTAATGGTTAATCTCAGGAAGTAAGAGTATGAAGTATGAAGTAAGAAGTAAGAGGTAAGAGGTAAGAAGTAAGAAGTAAACAGCCCGTGTAATTGTACGGAATTGATTGTCCGTGAAGAAAATTTTCTTCTTCATGAATTTGCATTTAGTATTATTAAAAACTCAGAACCCTGTCCTTCGGTACCCGTAACCTTTATCTCAGCACCATGGGCTTTCAGAATATCATAGCTTAAAGACAATCCCAAACCCGTTCCCTGCCCGGTAGGTTTGGTAGTGAAAAATGGTTGAAAAATTTTATCTGCTATTGTATGCGGAATTCCAATTCCGTTATCCTTCACCGTTATTTCAATCTGATTGCCTTTTTTCTTTGTACTTACTGATACCTGCGGCTGGTATTTTTCGGGGACGTCATGCATGACGTCCCTACGAATTTCTGTTTTCTGTTCCTGTTTCTCTTCCTCTTTCTCTAGCTCTTTCTTTTTCTGTTCTCTTTCTTGTTTTTCTTTCACTGCATAAAACGCATTATTCAAAACATTCAGCAGAACACGTCCTATTTCCTGCGGAGCAAGTTTGATTTTGGAAATTGAAGGGTCAAGATCAATTTGCAGATTCACTTCGGGCCCAAACTGCGTGGTAGACTGGTGACTATTTGAAGAATCCTGCCGGTCCTTGCCCCGGAATGCGTGAAAAGCCAGCTTTGCGTATTCATTAACTAACCCGTTAACATCCGTCGGCTCCTTCGCGTCGTTGTTGGTTTGACTATGTTGCAGCATGCCTTTTATAATCGCATCTGCCCTTTTGCCGTGGTGATTTATTTTTTCTTCATTACTAATTACATCGTTTGCAATAGTTTTTGCATTGTTGAAATTTCCGCTTTCCATCTCTTCCTTCATCTCCATTAACAGGTCCTTGTTTACCTCGGAAAAATTATTGACGAAGTTCAATGGGTTTTGAATTTCATGAGCAATTCCAGCCGTAAGTTCACCTAGAGAAGCCATTTTTTCAGACTGGATCAATTGGGATTGTGTTTCTCTAAGGCTTTGCATCGCTTTTTCAATTTCAAGAGCTTTAATCTGCAATAGCTTGTTTGATTTTTGTTTGATCCTGTTATTCCGGTATAATAAGGTGGAGATTAAGAGTAGTACGGCCAGACCAGATATCAGAAGCATGTTCCTTATCCTGGCGCTGTATTGTTGCTGAGCGCGGGTTATTTTTTCCTGCCGCTGCAGCTCCTCAAATTCAAGCAGTTGAAATTGTTGCTGCTTTGTCTGGCTCATCACTTTATCTTTTACCTCCATAGAATACTTTAAATATTTCAGTGCACTATCCGGCTGATGGAGTTTTTCATATGCTAAAGCCATCTGGTTGGAGGCTTGTGGAATAAAAGTGCCATAAAAAAATGCTTGTGAAAGTGCCAGAGACTTTTTGGCAAAATACACACAGGAGTCAAGTTCGCCGGATTTGAAAAAAATATCTGAGAGCTGACTAAAGGAATAGGATA
Source organism: Chitinophagales bacterium (assembly GCA_015654495.1). Lineage (GTDB taxonomy): Bacteria > Bacteroidota > Bacteroidia > Chitinophagales > Chitinophagaceae > Pollutibacter. Next base: position 5,115 of record JAATGW010000042.1, on the reverse strand, counting down.
ATTGGAAAAGGTGGTTGACTTTAATTCCCTGAACGATGGCATCATGGTAAAACTGTTTTGCCTCCTTTTGTTTTCCAAGAGCTTGGTTTATGTCTCCTTCACAATTTCTAACATAAGGAAAGAAAAAGACCTCAGACGATGTGAGAGAAAGGTAATAGGCTTTTTGTGTATAGTATAATGCAGAGTCCAGTAAACCCTCACGCCTGAAAGCATTTGCCAGATGTGCATAAATAACATAGTATTTTTTTTCATCTCCATAAAATGACCCTGCATAACTCAATGCTTTATGCAGATAAGATCTTGATTCGGGATAATGACCTGTCAGAAAATTTACGACACCCAATTGTGTATAGGCCCTTGCACTCATCTCTTCGTGTCCATAGCTAAGCGTTTCCGCAATGCGCAAACCGGATAAAGCGATTTCCAGAGATTTGGTCATGTCTCCCGTACGATCCGCAGAGGTGGAGAGGATGGATAAGCCCCAGGCTTCGCCATAGGGATATTTTAATTTGCGGGAGAGGCTGATCATTTGCCGGGCCAGGAAAAAACCACTGTCGAGGTGATTATGATTATAGTATGTAGAAAGTCTTCCCAGCAGGAGTACCCGTGTACTGTCTTCGTCTGACAATTTTATCTTTTTGCGGAGCGCACCTACGTCAAATGGCTGACCTGAAAGAGAAGTGACAAGAAAAAATGAAAGAACCGCAATAGAAATGGTTTTTTTAAAATAATGAAGAAGTAAAAAATGAATGGCAATTTCAACAGCCCTGACTTTTACAAGGCGGTACAAAAAAGGGAATGAATATTTTGTCTTAAAATTCCGTCTCATTCGTTGGCCGGTAATATGATTTCACTACCATGTACTTTTGAATTGTGTTATAAGATAACAAAAGTCTCAATCCGGTTCTCAGTGTTGTTTATTTTTGTGGTAAAGGAAGTTGGTAAGACGGTAGGCGGTAGACGGAAGACAGTAGGGAACAGCCAGGCAAAAGGCAAAAGGCAAGAGGCAAAAGGCAAAAGGGAACAGCCGGCGTTTGGAGATTTAATGCCTAAGCGTACTTATCTGTTAGGCAAGTTCAAACGTACAACGTGTAACGTAAAACTTACAACTTAACAACCGGAGAGGCAAAAGGCAATAGCGAGTGCAAGACGGTAGTCTGGAAGCTGGAAAATGCCAGACAGTGGACGTAAGACAGTAGGAGTGATTAGTGGGTAGGTAATAAACTCCCTGGGACCTCGATCATGATCCGGCATTTAGAACTATTAAGAATTCAGAACTCTGACCTTCAATGCTGGTCACTTTTATTTCACCCCCATGTGCTTTTACAATATCATAAGCCAATGATAAACCCAGACCGGTTCCCTGGCCGGTAGGTTTGGTAGTGAAAAAAGGCTGAAAGATTTTATCCATTATTTTTTCCGGAATTCCATTTCCGTTATCCCTGACCGTTATCTCAATCCGGGAGCCATTTTTCTTTGTAATGACGGAGATCTCCGGCTGGTACTTGTCTGATCCCGGGACGCCATGCATTGTGGGGACGTCATGCATGACGTCCCCACGATTTTCTGTTTTCTGTTTCTGTTTCTCTTCCTCTTTCTCTCTTACAGCATCCGCCGTCGCTAAAGCTTCATCCTTCGCCAAGGCTATGGCTGAGGACTTGGCGGAAACAGCATAAAAAGCATTGTTCGTTACATTAAAGATCACCCTTCCAATATCTTCTGGTATGATGCTGATCTTGCCAATCGTTTCATCATAATCTGTTTTCAAAACAGCCATAAAAGTTCTATTCTTTGCCAGCATAGTCTGATAGGAGAGGCGCAGATATTCATCAACCAGTATATTGATATCAGCCGCTTCTTTCACTGAACTCCTGCTGCGGCTGTGTTCCAGCATCCCCTTTACAATCGCTTCCGCCCTTTTGCCATGGTGGTTGATTTTACTCAGATTTTGTTTGATATCATTCATCAACTCCGCAACCTCAGTGCTGTTTTTCCCGATAACTATCGGGACCTCATGCCTGCTGCCCTGCCCACTTTGACCAGCCAGGAGCGCTTCTGCTTCATCCAGCAATTCAGTTGTTACTTCACTAAAATTATTTACGAAGTTCAGCGGGTTCTGAATTTCGTGCGCGATGCCTGCGGTGAGTTGCCCTAATGATGCCATTTTTTCGGACTGGATAAGTTGTGCCTGCGTGGATTTCAGATGTTCCAGGGTGGTTTGTAATTCCTGTTTCTGGTGTACAACTTCTGCTGTTCGCTCAACTACCTGTGTTTCCAGTAATCTCTTTTGCCGTATTAAATTGCGGGAACGATAATGGATAAAAGCCCAGATACTACTTATGATGAGCAAAACGTAGAGAGTGTAGGCCCACCAGGCCCGCCACCATGGCGGATGAATGATTATGCTTAGAGTTGTAACTTGCTCGTTCCACACACCATCGTTGTTAGAACCCTTTACCTGAAAAACATGTTTGCCGGGTGGTACATTTGTATAATGTGCTATACGCCGGATGCCGTTATTTACCCAATCTTTGTCAACTCCCTCCAGTTTATAGGCGTACTGATTTTTTCCGGAAGAGAGATAGCTCAATGCTGCAAATTCAATGTCCAGAAAATTCTGGTTATAAGACAGTGAAAATTCTTTACCATCAATAGGATAACTTTTATCAAACACTTTAAATTGAGTAATGAAAACAGCGGGCTTAAATTTATTTTCCTGAATCAATCCTGGGTTAAATACAGTGAGTCCATTGTTGCTGCCAAAATAAATGGTGCCTTCCTTGTTTTCCAGACTTGCATATGCATTGTAATCATCTACCTCAACACCGACAGGAGAAGTAGCAAGCCCATCCGCCTGGCCATACTGTTTAGTTTTCAACGTAGTGCTGTTGAAAAGAACAATGCCTTCGTCAGCCTTTATCCAAAGATTTCCCGCCTCGTCGCCTGCAATGCCCTGAACTGTATTCGAAAGCAAACCATTTTCTTTGGTATACACAGTAATTTTTCCGGATGCTGCATCGAGCCTGTTCAAACCTCCTGCATATGTGCCTATCCAGTAAATACCTTTCCCCTCTTCATAGAAGCAGGTTACTGCATTATTACTCAGACTGCTCTGTACATCAGGCTGATGTTGATAATGTATAGTGTTCCCCGTTTGCCGGTTAATATGGTAAACACCATTTCCACCTGATCCTAAAAAATATGCCTTCACACCTATCCAGAAATTACCTTTGCTGTCTTCATAAATAAATCTGATGCCTGCCTGAAGTGGTGCTTCTTCATCTGTTGAAAGATACCGGAATCGAATAAATTTTTTTGTGTCTGAATCGTACCATTGTAAATCACCGCCCTCAGTACCCACCCATAATTTAGCGCTTCGATCTCTGTAAAGTACATTAACCCAATTGTTGGCAAGGCTTTCTTTATCCGATAAATCATTTTGCAGGAAGAGTGTTTTGTGAGTATGGGAATCATATCTTATAATTCCGGCCTTATCGGTACCTAACCAGAAGATACCTGGTTTTTCTTCGCAGGCGGCTGTTAAAACAAAGTTTTCATTATTTCTCTTTATTGTTTTTAATTGCCATAGTTCTTCAAATTTGTCTTTAGCCTGGTTAAACCTTAAAAGATTTTGGCTGGTTGCCACATAAATCTGGCTATCGGCCGATTTAAAAATTGATTTTATTCTGTTGCTACCTGCCCCGAATAACATACTCGCTTCATCATTGAGATAACGGCGGAAGTTTTTTTGCTGTGGTGAAAAATAAATTGCCCCCCTATTCAATGTACCAATCCAAACTAAACCAGCACGATCTGTCATGATGCAGTGACCTTTGGTTTCTGTATCTGGCAAGTAGCTGTTATTCTGGTATAATGTAAAAACTTTGGTTCGCGGATTAAAATGGTGCAAGCCTTTTATTGTTGAAACCCAATAAGCGCCATTAAGATCCTGCGTAACAGCATACACAATATCACTCCTGAGGCTGTTCGGATTTTTTGGATCGTGATGATAATAAGCAAGACATTTTTTTGAAACAGGATCTATCACAAACAGACCGCCGCCATATGAACTTACCCACAAGAGACCTTGTTTGTCCTGATATATATGATGAATACCACTTTTTCTAAGCATCAAAGAATCGGAAAAATCCCCGTCGATAAGATAGAACCTTTCGTTTTTCGGATCAAAAAGATTTAATCCACCGCCTGTTCCAATCCAAAGCATCCCAGCTTTATCTTCCTTTATTGAAAAAATGTAATTATTACTTAAACTGTACTTATCATTTGGATTATTTTCAAACACTGTAAAATGTTTTTTTTCCGGATCATAACGTGTAAGGCCATCCGTACTTCCAAACCAAAGCATACCGTTATGATCCTCAGCAATGCCTTCAATGGAGCCCTTGCCCATACTATTGGCAAGTTTTGGATTATGCGGATATCGTTTCCATTCTGATGTTTTCGGATCAAAGGAATTGACGCCTCCACCGCCGGCAGTACCAACCCATATCAGGCCAGTATGATCTTCAAATACTGACATCACAATATTATCTCCCAGGCTATTCGAGTCCTGTGGATTGTTCTGATAGCGGGTAAGCGTATAGCCGTCATATTTAATCAGTGCATCCAGGGTGCCAAACCAGATAAACCCTTTCCTGTCCTGCGTCATGCCAAAAGCGGTATTATTGGCAAGTCCGTTTTCGATTGCCAACCGTTCAAACTTTATTTCGTTATTTAAATATAGGTTGTTCTGAGTTAGCTGTCCCCGGGCAACAATAGTCTGCATAACCAATAACAAGCAGAGCAGGAACACATTGCTTTTTCTTTGCCGGTTTGCGTTATTGATTAAAAAATATAACATGGGAAAATTATATACGCATAAAGCAGACGTTCAATCAGATAATAAGATACTGAAATTATGCGGAGCTGTAAAGAGTAGATGTAAAAGTATCTTTCCGGTAAAGTCGTTTAATACATACTGCTCATAAAGCTGGCAGGTACACGTTAAATACTGATCCTTCTCCTTCTTTACTCGTCACTTTTATTTCTCCTCCGTGTGCTTTGATGATATCATAACTCAACGACAAACCCAGTCCGGTTCCCTGCCCGGTTGGT
>JAATGW010000687.1 GCA_015654495.1 Chitinophagales bacterium | reverse complement strand
TTTGCAAGCGACTGAAGGAATTATGATCGTAAATGACGCCGATAATGAAAAAGAGTTATGTCATCGGATTGCGGCCGGCGATGAGATGGCCTTTACAGTCATGGTTAACCGCAACTGGAAAAACATTTATTTTCAGGCGCTTTCCTATCTTAAATCCACCGAGTCAGCAGAAGAGCTTACCCAGGACGTTTTTATGAGTGTCTGGCAATCCCGGGAAAAATTACCGGGTATTTCAAATTTTAGCGGATATCTCTATGTCATTTGTCGCAATGCGCTATTGAATGCGCTGAGGAAAAAGCTGAATGGCGCTCCTGCAATTCTTTCACCCGATCTTGCTGCGGATATACTTCAGCCTGATAAACAGCTGGAATACCGGGAATATTATCATACGATGTTATCGCTGATTGATCAGCTGCCTGAAATGCGCAAAAAGGTATTTAAAATGAGCCGGCTTGAAGGTAAGACCCATGAAGAAATTGCGACTGCCCTAAATATCCATAAGGATACAGTCGCGCAGTATATTGTAAAAGCATTGAATTTTCTGCGGTTGCAGCTGAATGCAGCGGGAAATGATGCCCTACTGGTTGCACTCCTGTTGGGATGTACACTCTGAATTTTTAAATAACAAGGCCTGGTAAAATCTCCTATCTGATCTTTTTTCCCCTTTTTTAAATTTTTTTTGATTCCGGTACTCAGTTTCACCAGATTTAGTTGTCTATACTAAAGAAATGCGATGGTTATGTTAAGGATAAGTTGCATTTATTTTATTATAATATGGCTGTAAACGAGCGCTGGTCTTTTCTGTTGGACGGTTATCTGGCTGGTACCCTGGCTAATGAAGAGCATGCAGAAATGGTTGAATTGCTGGAAACTGAGTCAGGAAAGCAATATTTCCGGGAGCGTGCGGAAGCTGAGTTACAGGAAGGCAGATTTGCGGTTGATGAACCTGATCATGGAGTGTACCAAAGGATTTTCAACAATATTCTGCGGCGTATCCGGGCGGAGAATGAGACTGAGCAGGTGAAACTGATACCGGTTATCGCCTTAAAACCGAAACGCAGCATTTACTGGATTGCCGCCAGTGTAACGATCCTGATTGCTTTCAGCCTGTTTTTTATACTCCGTCCCGGAACTGACAGAGATGCTTTAAATGATGCGCTGGCTTCGGATAGTTCGATCCGTCCTGGCATCAACAAAGCCATATTGAAATTATCAGACGGCTCTGTGATTTCGTTGGACAGTGCGTCCCGTGGCATGCTTGCGCGCGAGCATGGAGCCAATGTGGAGAAAAAAGATTCAGGGGTATTGCTTTATAAAGGGCAGGGCAGTGAAGCCACTTCGGATCAGATAGTGTACAATATTCTTGAAACCCCGCGGGGCGGGGAATACAGCATCGTTCTGGAAGATGGGACCCGGGTTTGGCTGAATTCAGCATCGAGTTTAAAATTTCCAACCCGGTTTACAGGTGATAGCAGGACAGTGGAAATGACCGGAGAGGCTTATTTTGAAGTAGCAAAAGATCCGGCGAAACCGTTCAGGGTGATAGCGGGTGAAGTGACGAATGAAGTGCTGGGAACAGCGTTTAATGTGAATGGTTATAACGATGAGCCCTACACGAAAGTGACGCTGGTTGAAGGGCGTATCCGCGTAAGCAATGCAGCGTTTTCAGCTGTAATGCAACCCGGCCAGCAGGCAGCTGTAAAAAATGATATTCATACCATTAAATCCATCAATATCCAATCTGATATCGCCTGGAAAAACGGTTTCTTCGAGTTTCGTAACGCGACCATCGAATCCGTAATGCGCCAGTTATCCAGGTGGTATGATCTCGACGTAATCTATGAGAGTAAACCCAACAAACTATTCCTTGCAACTATCCCACGCGATGCTTCCATTGAACAGGTGTTAAGAGTTCTGGAATACACCGACGCCGTACACTTCAAAGTGAATGGCAAGGCTGTAACAGTTAAACGCTGACACACGATTCTTACATGTGATTTAACCAAAACATTGATTAAAACATTTTAATCAGCACATCGCTTATGAAGAAAGTAAACGAAGCTGCGTGTGCGCGTACACGCAAGAATTCCCGGTTTGGAAAAAACCTTGTAGTAGCCTTTATCTGTTTCAATTTTTTACAGGCATCCGCTCATAAACTTCATGGGCAGAATGTGGATCTGGTTGTCAGAAACGCATCGCTCAGTGAAGTATTTGAAAAACTTCAGCATCAGAGCGGGTATAATTTTGTTTACACAAACGATATTGTCTGGACTGCGGGCCGGATCAATATGCGAATGGAAAAATCCCCGCTGCCTTTGGTGCTGGACAGCTTATTAAAGCCCCGTGATCTAAACTATATGATCGACGGGAAATTTATTGTCATCAAAAACCAGCCCGGTCAAATCCCGCTTTACAGGCAGGTACAGGTATCCGGTACCGTTAAATCAACCGACGGCACGCCTCTCCGTGATATTAATGTGACAATCAAAAACAAGTCGGTTGGTACCATCACTGATGCGAATGGCGGATTCAGTATCAATGCCAATACGGGTGATGTGCTGGTTTTCTCTGCAGTTGGTTATCAGACGCGGGAGATCACCATAACCAGCGCAACCAGTCTGCAGGTAACCTTACAGGCAGCCACAACCGAATTAAATCAGGTTATCGTATCAGGCTATACTTCCCAGAGCAAAAGGGATTTTACCGGGTCCGCAGCCCGCGTGACATCGGCACAGATTGAAGACCGCCCAATCCAGAGTTTTGAACAGGCCCTGGTTGGACAGGCCCCGGGCGTAAATGTGATTCAGCCGAACGGTGTACTCGGCAATACACCGGTATTCCGTATCCGCGGTATCAATTCTATTTCACTCAGCTCCTACCCACTCATCATCATCGACGGGGTTGCGGCATTTACCGGAAGCTTCGGTACCAAAGCCCCGAATAATCCGCTGGCCGACATCAATCCTGCGGATATTGAAACAATCGATATCTTAAAAGACGCATCAGCAACAGCCATCTATGGCTCACGTGCTTCTGCAGGTGTAGTGGTGCTGACTACTAAGAAAGGTAAAGCGGGAAAAGCGAAAGTGAACTTCAATGCATGGGTTGGTTTTTCAAAAGCAGTGAACCTTCCCAAGATGCTGAATGCCCAGCAATATGTAGATATCAAGAACGAAGGTCTGGCCAATGCTGGTCAGCAGCCCGGCTTCTTTCTTCAATACAAACCCGATGGCAGTTATGTTGAAACCAATTGGTATGACTACGGGTACCAGACCGGCGTTTCACAAAACTATGATGTGAATTTCTCCGGCGCAACGGAATCGACTTCTTATTACGTGTCAGCCGGATTAAGCGAACAGAACGGTATCCTCAAAACAAATGAGTTTGACAGGAAAGCTTTTCGCGGCAGCATCGATCACAAGCTTTTTAAAAAATTCAAAGTGGGTCTTAACCTCACCTATTCCGATGTATTGAATCAGGCGCCGAGTACGGGCTCTGTACCGGGGCAATCATTCCAGATCGATGGAACGGCAAGGGCGGTTATGATGCTGTGGCCGAATGTATCTCCCTACAATGAAGACGGATCGTACAACATGAATGGCGGTACCATCGGCAAAGGTGCAAACATCATCAGTAGCGCATATTATAACCAGGTGGCGATTATCGATAACGACTATCACAATTCAGAAAGCAACACGATTATTTCGAATGTCTATGCTGAGTGGGATATCGTGAAAGGTTTGAAAGCGCGGACCAATTACAGCATTAACAGGATCAATACCGAGGCGGTTTCTTTTTACAGTCCGCTCCAGGGTATCGGTTATTCAAATAATGGTGTCGCTACCAACATTTATTCTACTGACCGCCGCAGCGACTGGAATTCAACACTCACATACACGAATACTTTTGGAGAAAAGCATAACCTGAGTGCAATGGCAGGGTATGAAGAAATACAGACCAAAACAAACCAATGGGGTGCAGAAAGGGTAGATCTCACTGATCCGTTTTTTACCAATTACCAGGGTGGATATTCCGTTACATATGCAGTCGCTAATTATACAGGTGTAAATGGTCTGCAATCATTTTTCTCAAACCTGTTTTATAATTACGACAAAAAATACCTGTTGAGTTTCAGTTTACGTCGCGATGGATATTCAGGTTTGGCTGAAGGACATAAGTTCGGAAATTTTGCCGGCGGATCTGTTGGCTGGAATATTTCTGAAGAAGGATTTTTCCAGAAATCCAAACTCGGAGATGTTTTTTCCAACCTGAAGATAAGGGGTAGTTATGGTACAGTAGGTAATATCAACCTGGGTGATTTTCCTGCGCTATCGCTTTACAGCACGGATGGTTTGTACGGAAGTTCACCGATACTTTACAGCTCACAGGTAGGTAACTCTGATCTTCGTTGGGAAACCAATAAAAAACTGGATATCGGTATTGATTTTTCTATCCTGAATACTCGCATTTCGGTTCAGGCGGATTACTATAAGAACAATATCGATAACATGATCCTGAATGCAAAACAGGCCCCTTCCCGCGGTATTCCCGGAAATTCTATCGTCACCAATGTGGGATCCATGTATAACAAAGGATTTGAGTTCAATGTTATCGCACATGCAATCAATAAAAGTGATTTTACCTGGACGATCAATTTCAATATCAGCACACTGAAAAACGAGGTTACACAGCTGGCGGATAATAACGCCGATATACTGGGTAATTCCGGAGCCACTTCAGGTGCAATTGAGCTTGCCAGCATCACACGGGTAGGTTATTCCGTCGGTTCCATTTTCGCAGCCAGAACGCTGGGTGTAAACCCGGATAATGGGCAGCGTATGTATCTGAACCGGAATAATCAAACTGTTCAGTACAATCCGCTTGGCGCGAAATGGACTTACCTGGATGGCAGCACAGCGTCGCCGATAGATGGTGTGCTGGATGCTGTTGTTCTGGGGTCGGCGCTGCCTTCTTACTATGGCGGCTTCAACAATTCATTTACTTATAAAAGCTTTGATGTCGACCTGGGCTTCAGCTTTTCCGGAGGTAACAAAATTTACTGGGGCACGGGAGCAACCCTGCTGGATGGCCGCTATCATAATAATTCCACCAAGATATTCGACCGCTGGCAAAAGCCTGGAGATGTAACCGATGTTCCTAAAATTGTGTACGGCGATAATACATCAAACGGCGGGTCACTTTCACATTCCGGCAATGTGAAAAAAGGAGATTACGTCAAACTGCGGAATGCTTCCATCGGCTGGCGTCTACCGGCATCATTCCTGTCGAAAATCAGGATTTCTTCAGCGCG
>JAATGW010000644.1 GCA_015654495.1 Chitinophagales bacterium | reverse complement strand
TAACTATGATATGCTTAATTTTATTTTTTCCTCCACCAGTTTCAACGATGTAGTAAAAAGAATTACTTACTTAAAAAGCTACCGCAAATACCGCGACGAGCAGGTAGCAAATATTTACAAAGCCAGAGCCACGCTTCAGGGAAAAATAGCAACTCTTTCGGCAAATAAAAAGGAAAAGAGTAGTGTTTTGATTGAACAGAGCAAGCAGATGAAAGCACTTGAAGATGAGAAAAAAGAAAAAAGTGTGGTATTAACAAAACTCCAGCAGCGGGAAAAAGAATTATCAAAGGAGCTGGCGGCCAAAAAACGGATGGAACGCAATCTGCAGAATGCTATCGCAGCAGTTGTGAAAAGGGAAATCGAAGCGGCAAGAAAGAAAGCCGAAGCCGAGGAAAAAAAGCTTGCAGATGCCAATGCTGCCAAACCAAAATCGAATACTCCGGTTTCGCCAGCTAAACCCGGTGCAAGAAAAGGAAATGTGCTGGAGAGCACACCTGAAGTTACCCGCGTTTCTGTTGGATTTGAGAACAACAAGAACAATTTGCCATGGCCGGTCGAAAAAGCAAGGATCACTTCAAAATTTGGAAGGCAGAAAGTCGATGGTATGGATATTATTGAAGATAATATTGGGGTCACTTTGGCGACTTCGGCAGGATCCGGCGTGAAAGCAGTTTTCGAAGGAATAGTCTCCTCTATTTATGATATAGCCGGAAATACCACCGTAACCATTAAACATGGTAAATATTTTACGACCTACAATAACCTTTCAACAGTATCTGTAACCAAGGGCCAGGAAGTTAAAATGGGGCAGGTGATTGGTAAAGCAGGTACCAATGAAGATGGCGATGGTGAAATACTATTCGTTGTAAATATCGAATCCCGCTTTGTTGACCCCGAAGCCTGGTTGAAGAACAAGTGATCCACGTTCAACGTGAAACGTTAAGAATGTACCAGCACAAATTTCTCATACAATTCTTCGTATTGAGGAACTATATTTCCGATATCAAATTTCTTTGCTGAAAGACGCGCATTTTCTTTGAATTGAGCAAGAACAGAATCTTCCTTCAATATCTGTTTCGCATACCTGCTCATATTTTCAACATCACCTACAGCTGCCATATAGCCATTATACCCGGGTTTGATGATTTCCGGTAATCCACCTGCATTGGAAGAAACCACGGCTGCGCCTCCGGCCATTGCTTCAAGTGCGGATAGTCCGAAACTTTCATATTCAGATGGTAAAAGAAAAAGATCAGAGATTGCATACATTTCCTCCATGTCCTGCTGCTTGCCAACAAACCTTACATGATCACAAATTGCCAGCTCGCGGCAGAGTTCTTCCGCCATTGGCCTTTCAGGACCATCACCTACCAGCAACATTTTGGATGGAACTTCCTTTATGATCTTATTGAAAATATGAATTACATCCGCAATCCGTTTTATTTTCCTGAAGTTGGAAGCATGAAGGATAATGCGCTCGCCATTGGGTGCGATTACTTTTCTGAAGGCATCAATCGGTTTTTTACTGAACCGGATAATGTCAACAAAATTGTAGATAACATCAATCTCTTTTTCAATATTGAAATTTGCATATGTCTGTTCGCGGAGATTCTGCGATACCGCTGTGATTGCATCACTCTGATTAATGGAAAAAGCAACTACCGGTGCATATGTTTTATCCTTTCCCACAAGCGTAATATCAGTTCCGTGTAAAGTTGTTATTACCGGAATCCTCCGACCCTCCTGTTCAAGGATTTTCTTTGCCATATATGCAGCCGCTGCATGCGGAATAGCATAATGTACATGCAGCAGATCCAGGTTATTATTTCTGATTACATCTACCATAGTGCTGGCCAAAGCAGTCTCGTAAGGCGGAAAATCAAAAAGCGGATATGTAGGTACCCTCACTTCATGATAATAGATATTCGGAGTAAACCCTGTTAATCTTACAGGTTGCTGGTATGTTATAAAATGGATATTGTAACCTTTATCCGCAAGTGCCTTACCCAGTTCTGTTGCCAATACTCCACTTCCGCCGAAAGTCGGGTAACATACAATACCGATATTCATATTATTCCTGCATTTAAATAAACTGCCAGCAAAATTACTCCTTTGAAACGGGTTCTGAATTATTCCTGATCTTATTCAATTAAGAAGCAATGTGTAAAAGTAGGTGTTAACGTTCAACGTTCAATGTTGAACGTTAAACGTGCCAGTTGTCATCCTTTTTTTCAGATTTCATTAACATTTGGTATTTTCCTGTTTTAAATCGGCTGCTATGCGCAAAATGATATGGATGTTTGTTCTTGTACTGGTTGTTGTGGGTGTTGGTTTTTTCTTTTGGAAGTTTTATTTCGTTTTTGGTGAAGGTGCAAAATCAGGTGAATTGAATTTTCTGGTTAAAAAAGGATATGTTTTTAAAACCTACGAAGGCAAGCTCATCCAGTCTGGCCTGCGTTCAAAAGCTGCCAACACAGTTCAATCATATGATTTTGATTTTTCGGTGACAAAGGAGGATATTGCGCAACAGATGCTCGCCAATCAGGGAAAGGTTTTCAATCTCCATTACAAAGAATACCTCGGCGCATTACCGTGGCGCGGATACAGTAAGTATGTGGTGGATAGTATTATTTCGATGCATTAATTAATCAGAATCATTCAGGTTATGAAATCAGTGAATTTACGCAAAGCGATATGCGTTGCAACAGGCATTTTGTTTTTAAGCACCACCGGCGCTCAGCAGGATACTACTGCCGTACTCAAAAAGATATCCGACGATATTTTCACTAACGGAAAAGCTTATATTAATCTAAGATTTCTCTGTAAGCAGATCGGCCCGAGGCTTTCAGGTTCCCCAGGTGCTGCCAAAGCAGTACAGGAAACTGCAAGGATGCTTCGCGAAGCAGGAGCCGATACTGTATACCTCCAGGAATGCATGGTTCCGCATTGGGTTCGCGGAGCAAAGGAAATTGCAACCCTCCGGCTTGATGCAGGTAAAACTTATAATCTCAGGGTTGCTGCGCTTGGAAATTCAGTAGGTACACCTGCTGCCGGCATCCGCGCACAGGTTGTGGAAGTAAAAAATTTTGATGAATTGCAAAAACTGGGTGAAGCCGGTGTAAAAGGGAAAATTGTATTCTATAATTATCCGATGAATCCAACATACCTGAATGCTTTCAGGGCATATGGAGAAGCAGGTATATACCGTGGCCGTGGTCCTGCTATGGCGGCGAAATATGGAGCGATAGGTGTTATCACGAGAACTCTTTCCCCGAATCTCGATGACTATCCGCATACCGGAGGCACAATTTATAATGATTCATTTCCCAAATTGCCCGCCGTTGCAGTAAGTACAAATGATGCTGAGTACCTGAGCAAAGCGCTGGCAGCCGGCCCGAAAGAAGTTTTTTTGAAAACAGATTGCAAAATGCTTCCGGATGTGGTTTCTTATAATGTAGTAGGTGAAATCCGAGGATCAGAATTTCCGTATGAAATCATAACTGTAGCAGGCACTATCGATAGTTGGGATGATGATGAAGTGTCT
>JAATGW010000759.1 GCA_015654495.1 Chitinophagales bacterium | reverse complement strand
CGACAAAACTTCGACCCTGCCTGTAAAAAATAATGGCTATTTCTATCCTTCAGCAGGTATTTCCGCGGTGTTATCCGACTTGCTGAAATTGCCTGATCCGGTTTCATTCCTTAAGGTAAGAGCTTCATGGGCAAAAGTGAACACCGGTTTTATTGATGCCGGTAACCCTTACGCTCACCTGACGACATATAATATCGGACAGAAATTTAATAATGTGCCTTCGCTTACGTGGCCAACAACTTCGATCTCGCCTGACCTCGTTCCGGAAACCGTATTGTCTGGTGAATACGGACTTGCTTTTGGCCTTTTTGGAAACAGGCTGATGTTTGATGCGACTTTTTTCAGAAACAAGGACTATAATAATTTCGTAAATGTGCCGCAGTCGCAGGCCAGTGGTGTTACCTCAATTCTGAAAAATGCAAATGTATATATCAGGCGCGGCTGGGAGTTTATGCTAAGCGGAACACCAATCAAATCAAGATATTTTCGCTGGGAAGCGGGTATCAATTTCAGCCGTGTCAACCGCTGGCTTGAAGATGCTACTGAAAGCCCCGACGGCTATATCGGAAGTCTGAAAGAAGGTGACCGCACCGATAAAATTTTTATCTGGGAATCCCGCACTCCTGATGGCCAGGCAATTTACAATTCAAACGGGATGCAGGCTTATGATCCATATGCACAGTTTTACGGATACGATGATCCCGACTGGATATATGGTTTCCAGAATACTTTTACCTATAAGAATATCTCGCTCAGTTTCTCAGTAGATGGTCGTTTAGGTGGCCTGATATATTCAACTACGAATCAGAAAATGTGGTGGGGCGGTACTGCACCCGGTACGGTGAACCAATACCGCGATGATGCCAATGCCGGCAACAGTACTTATGTGGGACCAGGCGTTGTTGTTTCCTCCGGAGATGTACAATATGATAGTCATGGAAATATTGTTTCAGACACAAGGAAATATGCGCAGAATACAACAGCCGTAAACTATATCGGCTTCATGCAGACCACGAGCGGCGCAATGCTTAATAATTATTTCTATTACAGCGGCTCCTATCTGAAAATGCGTGAGCTTGTTCTGACATATAATTTCCCGGAAAAATGGACCACCGGTGTTTTTAGTTCTGCTTCTGTTTCTTTTATAGCAAATAACTTATTCCTTATTGCTAAACTTCCCAACGTTGACCCCGATGCAGAAAGCGATAATCTGCAGACTCCATCGATGAGAAGCATGGGCGTAAATATTAATCTTAAGTTCTAAAACAGAAAGAGATGAAATACTTCAAAATATTATTATTTGTTTTAATGACCGGACTGTTCAGTTCCTGCGAAAAATTTGATGACTTTCAGGAGAACCCGAACAACCCCACAGTTGCGGACCCTTCATTGTTGTTACCCGGTATTGAGCTTTCTGCATTTTCAACCATTTCTCTCGACGCTGCTCTGGCAAGCCGGCAGATGGTGTATACACAGGGCGCAAGCAATGAACAATATTATGGCTGGCAGCGCAATAGCATGAACTATGCTGATATCAGCCAGGTTGTGAAGATGGAACAGGAAGCAGCAAGGGTAGAGAAATCAAACTATCGCTATATCGGCAAATTTTTCCGCTCCTATTTTATAGTGGGAATGACCCAGATCTTTGGCGATATCCCCTATTCCCAGATGATGAAGTCAAGCGCTGAAAATAATTTTGACAGTTCGGCTATCCGCCCTGTTTATGATCGCCAGGAAGATATTTATGTGGGCGTGTTGAATGATTTGAAAATCGCGGCTGATTCTATATCTGAAAATGAAACAGCTATTGGTGGAGATCTGATCTATGGAGGAAATATACTGAAATGGAAAAAACTGATTAATTCATTTACCCTGCGTGTGCTGATGAGTCTGTCAAAGAAGGAAGGGAATACCAAACTCAATATCAAACAGCGCTTCAGCGAGATTGTATCCAATCCGGCAAAATACCCTTTGTTTGAGTCCAATGCAGACAACGGAGCACTGAATTATGTTGATATCACCGGCAACCAGTATCCATACTATAACAACAACTCAGTAAAAACTGATTTTTACCTGGACAGTTCATTTGTGGATATTTTACAGGAACTTAAAGATCCCAGGTTATTTGTATATGGTATGCCAGCCCAGGCGAGCGGACTTCCGGCAGACAATTTTAATGCCTATGATGGTCTTATAGGAAGTGCAGAGCTTGCATACAATACAAACAAGCG
Source organism: Chitinophagales bacterium (assembly GCA_015654495.1). Lineage (GTDB taxonomy): Bacteria > Bacteroidota > Bacteroidia > Chitinophagales > Chitinophagaceae > Pollutibacter. The sequence continues at coordinate 5,327 of JAATGW010000759.1, read as the reverse complement.
TGGTGGAGGCAAAGCTTCTCAGATCAACGACCGCTTCGCATATCAACCGATCAATGAACCCAGCATATTGATGGGTTATGCCGAGTTGCAGTTTATTCTTGCTGAAGCAGTAGTACGTGGATGGATAACCGGAGATGCCACAGTTTATTACAAAAAGGGAATAGAAGCTTCTATGAACTTCTCTAATTTTGGCAATACCTATTCAAATGCAGCAATCCTGGATTATATCAACCAGTCTGCAATTACCTTACAATCAGGCAGTGAAATAGAACAAATCATCACTCAGAAATACATCAGCCTGTTTATGAATACAGGCTGGCAGGCATTTTTTGAGCAACGCCGCACTGGTTTCCCTGAATTTGAAACCGACGGAAATGGTATTCTGAATAATGGAAATATTCCCAAACGCTGGATGTACCCGACTGATGAATATAACAATAACGCTATCAATGTAGAGAACGCTGTGAAGAGTCAGTTCCCCGGTGGAGATGATATTAACGGGGTGATGTGGTTGATTCAGTAATACAGGCAGCAGGCAGCAGATTAGAAAAATCTTTCATGATTGATTTTAGAGTATGTTTTTTTGCCACCGGTAGACGGGATGAGAAGAAATACCCGATGTTTTTTATCCCGTTTGCTTTCCGGTAAAAAAAGGAAGTTATATAGTAGAAGAAAGAAAATTGGCTCAATAATATTTACCGGGAAAAAATTGTTTAACAACCAGTATTAAAGAAGTTAGATGAGAAAAATCTTTTTATTATTCTTTCCGGTTTTCATCCTGGGTACTTCATTTTCACAAACAGCCAGGAAAGCCATCTTCGTAATTGTGGATGGCATTCCGGCTGATGTTATCGAAAAGCAAAACACTCCGCACCTGGATGCAATTGCTAAAGTTGGTGGTTATACACGCGCTCACGTAGGTGGTGAAAAAGGCGCATACTCGCAGTCACCCACCATTTCTGCTGTGGGCTATAACCACCTGTTAACAGGTGTATGGACCAACAAGCATAATGTATGGGATAATGATATCGCTGCACCGAACTATAACTACTGGACCATCTTCCGCTTTTTTAAGGAGCAATTCCCGCAGAAAAAAGCAGCCGTTTTTTCCAGCTGGATCGATAACCGTACAAAGCTGGTTGGTGAAAACCTCCCAGCTACAGGAAATCTGAAACTCGATTACCATTTTGATGGGCTGGAACTGGATACTGTTAACTATCCGCATGATAAAAAAAGCGACTATATGCATCGTATAGACGAAGCTGTTGTGGGAAATGCGGCTGATTATATCCGGAAAGAAGCGCCGGATCTTTCCTGGGTTTATCTTGAATATACAGATGATATGGGCCATGGTTATGGCGATAGTCCTCAGTTTTATAAAGCAGTTGAGCTGATGGATCAGCAGATGGGGGGTTTATGGGAGGCTTTGGAATACCGCAGGAAGCAGTTCGGCGAAGACTGGGTAATATATATTACAACTGACCATGGCCGTGATTCAGCCACTGGTAAAAATCATGGCGGTCAGTCTGCGCGTGAAAGAACCACCTGGATAGTAACCAATGCGAAAGATCTGAATGATTATTTCAAAACAGGCAATCCCGGAGTAGTTGACATCATGCCTTCAATTGCAAAATATCTAGGGGTTAGTATTCCGCGCGAACAAATGATGGAACTGGATGGCATTTCACTTACCGGAAAATTGTCAGCAATAAGTCCTGACGCAAAGTTGCAAAATGGAAAACTGCATATCAGCTGGAAAGCGCTTGATAAAAATGGTGATGCAAAGATCTGGCTGGCCACTACCAATCATTTCAAAACCGGTGATGGAAAAGACGATTATGTTTTAGTAGCGACTGTACCTGTGGCAAAACAGGAAGTTGTGATCGACGTTAGTGCGAAAAAATCAGGTTTTTATAAGATAGTAATTGAAGCGCCGGGGAATATGTTGAACCGATGGGTTATCAGCACTCATTGATTCTGGTTGCTGGAGGCTGGTTACTGGTGGCTGGGAGGCAGCAGGAAGCAGGCAGCAGCCGGATCATAATTAGCAACCTCACACTATAAACTATACACTGGCTGTTCACGTTGAACGTTAAACGTATAACGTTAAACGTATAACATCAACCTTATCACCCCTCTTTACTCTTCACTCCTCACTGGCTGTTCCTACTGCCTACTGCCTTCTGCCTACTGCCTATTCAGAGCGCAAACTCTTCACCGGATTCACCATCGCCGCTTTGATCGCCTGGTAACTAACAGTGAACAGAGTAATAAAAATTGCAAGAACAAATGTCAATAGAAATATCCACCAGGAAATTTCCGTACGGTATTGGTATTTCTCAAGCCAGTTGTTCATCATCCAAAAGCCAAGAGGTATAGCGATACCGCATGCAATCAGCACAAGCACCACAAAATCTTTCGACAGCATCCGCCATAATCCCGGAACCGAAGCTCCCATCACTTTGCGGATACCGATCTCTTTGATACGTTGTTCGGCTGTGTACGATGCAAGCCCGAATAAGCCCAGGCAGGATATAAATATGGCCAGTACAGCAAACACACCAGAGAGTGTACCTATCCTTTCTTCCTGGCCGAATTTCTGCGCATATTCTTCATCAACAAATTTATAGTCAAATACGGCCGAAGGAACTATTTTCGCAAATACAGATTTTATTTTAGGTAAAGCAATAGCAGCACTCACTGTTGGATTGATCTTCATCTGGAGCTGACCAAACGCATAATCATTATTGTAAAATAATGTTTGCCTTGCAGGTTCATAAGGCGATTCCATCACAAGGTCTTTTACGACACCGACGATTACCCATGATCTTTTCACGACACCGAATTCATCCGTGTCAATCAGTCTTTGTCCAACAGGATTTTTTATTTTCATATATTTTACAGCCGCTTCGTTGATAACAACTGCATCAGCCGAATCCGTAGCAAATTCGACCGAGAAATCCCGACCCTCAACCAATTGCCATCCAACGGTTTTACCAAAGTCAGGAGTTACATTACAGATCGCAAATTCAGCATCCAGATTCGGATCTTTCCCGGTCCAGTTATAACCACTTGTTGAATTCCATATCACGGTGACCGGACTTGATGAGCCAGCTGTTTCTGCGACTACACCGGTATTCTTCAATTCTGTTCTCAGCAAATTTATTTTCCCTTTGTAAGCCGGATCGTTGATAGATACTGTCAATAAATTTTTCCGCTCATAACCAATCGGGCGGTTGCGTGCAAATTGAATTTGCTGGAAAACAATACTGGTACCGATGATCAGGACCAACGACACAGTGAATTGCAGCACCACCAGAATTTTTCGTGGGAGAGTTGCATTCCGTCCCACACGCAATGCGCCTTTCAAAACCCTGACCGCCTGGAAAGAGGAAAGGTAGAATGCGGGATAGATGCCCGCTACAAAACCAGTGATAAAAATGAATGCAATTGCCAGTATCCAAAAAACAGGGTCGGTAAATGGAAGAGCAATGTCCTTATCAGACAAAATATTAAACCAGTTGCGCAACAAAATCAGTAATCCAATGGTAAGGGTAAAAGCAAATAAAACCACCAGAAAGGATTCGCTCATGAACTGGGAAATGAGCTGACCTTTTCCGGATCCCACTGCTTTTCTCACACCCACTTCGCGCGCACGTTTTTCTGAACGGGCGGTGCTGAGATTAATGAAATTGATGCAGGCAAGTATTAATACAAAAACTCCAATGATACCAAACAGCCATACAAAACTGATACGACCTTCAACAGGTTTTCCATTTTTGAATTCAGAATACAGGTGCCAGGTACTCATGGGTATTATCTGTACAAAGGGTTTGGATTTTTCAAATACCTTATAGTAATCTGCAGGCATGTTTTTCTGATAGAGATCTTTGATGGCTGCATTGGCAGATTCCATAGCCGCTTCGGGCTGCAACTGTACAAACAAATTGAACGGACGGTTATCCCAGTCATTCGTTCTGTTTTTAACCCAGTCGTTTGCCGAGACCCACAATGACCAGGGCGAGAAAAACTGTATTTCGCTGAAACGATTATTTCGTGGAATATCCTCATAAACACCGGTCACTTCAACGTCCATCCGATTATTGATGGTTAATCTTTTTCCCATAGGGTCTGCATTGCCAAATAAAGTGTTCGCAATGGATTGGGAAATAACGATTGTATTGGGATTGTCCAGGCTTTCATATCCTCCTTTCAGCATTTTCAGAGTCAGCATTCGCAGAACACCGCCTTCAATAAATTGTCCGGTGGTTCTGAATTTCTCGTTACCGGAAGTGAGTGTATTTTCACCCGCCCACCATGCGAGTAATACTTCTTTGAACAAATGCGGATAGTTGTTTTTCATTACAGCTCCGAGCGGCATCTGAACGGAATATCCACCCAATATTTCAGAACTTTGCTGATCTGTAGCTCCACTCCATACCTGCGCAATATCATTGTAGTTTTTATGGTATTTATTGAAGGACAATTCATCGTGCATCCATAGTCCGATAAAAATGGCTACTGTCATTCCAATTGCCAGTCCACCGATATTGATGGCTGAATATCCCTTGCTGCGGATCATTCTCCGCCAACCGATTTTAAAATAGGACCTGAACATTGCGTAGTTATTTATGGATGGATGTTCTCTTTTCGTTTTGATGATGCCGGGCCGGAATAGTAGAATAACATCGATGATAAAAAGCAGATTGGCCCTTCGTTTTCCTTTTTCGTTTATCCGTTCCTGGTATAGTTCCAGCAAATCTCCTTCAATATGGTACCGCAATCCGGGTTTGGAATACCAAAGGAAAAACCGGTGAAAAAACCGGGGTGGCTCCGGTATATTTCTATTCATATCTCTCCCCTCCCCGTTTCATTCCCAGTGCCAGTTCTGGAATCGCCTGCCAGAGACTATTGCGGGTGTCTCTGGTATACTCCATGGCTTTTTTACCCAATGCAGTAATCTGAAAATATTTTTTTGGTCTTCCCGCACGCTCATTGGTTGCCTCTCCATCGTATGACCTTATATAGCCCTTGTCTTCCAGCCTTACCAGCGCCGTATGCATAGCACCCATACTCACTTTGCGCGAAAGCCGGTTTTCAATTTCTTTTTTAATAGCCACACCATAGGCATCCTTAAACAACACTCCTATTGTAAGAATTACAATTTCTTCAAATTCACCGAGCTGGTATTTTTTCACGACTGAGTATTATTTCCTAAATGTAGGATTAATATTTATTCTGAACAATAACTTCATCAGCAGTATAAAAATTATGACGGGGCTGAGTACATCACCTTCCCATACACGATCGTCGTGTCGCCGCTCTGG
>JAATGW010000651.1 GCA_015654495.1 Chitinophagales bacterium | reverse complement strand
TAAATGCAGGATCTGAAAAGCTGCCAGGGAATAAATAAAATCCCACTGAGAAGTGTGCGGAGCTGCAATAACCACGGCTTTCCTTATAGAAGAGGGGATGGTTCCTTCCACCTTCCAACCTTTTAACCGGAACCACCACACAAAAACAGTTGTAATCATTCCAACAATTTCACTGTAGAATTAATGGGCCTCAAGCCAGTTATCGCCTGTACCTGCCTCTGCAATTACGGGAACATCATTTGGCAGCGGCATAGCAGTTTGCATATTTTCCAGAATCAGTGCTTTTAAATCATCAACTTCTTCCTTTAGCACATCAAACACAAGTTCATCATGCACCTGAAGGATCATGCGACTTCTGAATTTATTCTTCTTCATCTGGGCCTGCACTTTCACCATTGCCATCTTGATCATGTCTGCTGCTGTTCCCTGGATTGGTGAGTTGATCGCATTCCGTTCAGCAAAACCCCGAACCGTGAAGTTGGAAGAATTAATATCCCGCAACCAGCGCTTTCGTCCCATCAGTGTTTCTACATAACCTCTTTCACGGGCAAAGTTGATGGTATCATCCATGTACGAATTAATACCAGAAAACTCTTTTTTATAATTATCGATGATCGCTTTTGCTTCTGTACGACTTATACCAAGATTATCAGCAAGACCGAAAGCACCCTGACCATAAATAATTCCAAAATTTACACTCTTGGCTTTGTAGCGCATTTCTTTAGTGACCTCTGATTCGGGAATGCCATATACACGCGCAGCTGTTGCAGTATGAATATCTTTTCCAGAACGGAAGGCTTCACACATATTCGGATCGCCACTGATTGCCGCCACTATCCGTAATTCAATCTGGGAATAGTCAGCTGAAATTAAAACATGATTATTATCACGTGCAATAAAGGCTTTTCTTATTTCCTTGCCTCTTTCTGTTCGAACAGGTATGTTCTGAAGGTTGGGATTATTGCTGGCCAGTCTGCCGGTTACTGCTACTGCCTGGGCGTATGTGGTATGTACGCGACCGGTTTTTTTATTAATCAGTAATGGAAGCGAATCAACATAAGTTGATTTCAATTTTGTTAATTCCCTGTAAGCGAGAATATCTTCTACAATCGGATTCTGGTGTGAAAGTTTTAACAAAACATCTTCGCCGGTTGCATACTGTCCCGTCTTGGTTTTTTTTGCCTTTGGATCGAGCTGCAGTTTTTCGAAGAGAACTTCACCCAGCTGTTTTGGAGAAGAAAGATTAAAACGAACACCAGCCAGTTTGTACACATTCTCTTCTGAGAGTTTTGCTTCTCTTTCCAGTTCTTTAGAATATTCATTTAAAAATCCTTCGTCAATTCTGATACCTTCAAATTCCATGTCCGTCAGTACTTTCACCAGTGGGTTCTCTACCTCGTAAAAAACTTTTTCTACTTCCCTTTCCTTAAGTAAAGGAAGCAGCACTTTTTGCAATTGCAGGGTGATATCTGCATCTTCAACGGCGTATTCGCGGATTTTATCCAGCTCAACATCACGCATATTTCCCTGACCCTTTCCTTTCTTGCCAATCAGCTCTTCAATATGAACCGGCTCATAGTGCAGGTACTGTTCACTAAGCTGATCCATTGAACGTTTTCCTTCCGGATCGATTACATAATGAGCCAGCATTGTATCAAATACAGGTCCTGCCAGAAAATGACTATACCAGCGTAGCACCAGCATATCGTATTTGATATTATGACCAATCCAGGTTTTGGCACTATCGCTGAATAAAGGTTCAAACAGACTGAGGATTCTTTTTGTTTCCTGCTGATCCGGCGGACAGGGAACATACCAGCCCTCACCGGATTTGATCGAGAAACTTAAGCCGACCAGCTCCGCATTATTTGCATCAATCCCAGTGGTTTCAGTATCAAAACAAATTTCAGTGAGGGGCTGTAAAATTTTAATGAGATCATTGATCTCTTTGTCGTCTTTAACCGAGAGATAGTTATGCGGCGTGTTATGAATATTACGGTCAGCAGTAAACGAAGCAACTGCCGTTTCCAGAACTTCAGTGATAACCACGGTTTCAACAACATTTCCAAAAAGATCCTGCTGTACACCCTGGGGAATTGCAGGCTTTACGTTATCGGAAGGAATAACTTCTTCACCTAAAATTCTTTTGCCGATTGTTTTAAATTCAAGGTCAATAAAAACTTCTTTCAGGGCTGACTTATTCATTTCCTTGATCCGGTAGTCTTCCGCATGAAACTGCACCGGCACATTGGTGATAATAGTAGCCAGTTTTTTACTCAGCACAGCCATCTCTTTTCCCTTCCGGATTTTTTCACCCAGGGCGCCTTTTATATTGTCGGCATTGTCAAGAATATTTTCCAGGGTCTCAAATTCGGCAAGAAGTTTTGCAGCTGTTTTCTCGCCAACTCCTGCAATACCCGGAATATTATCAACAGCATCTCCCATCAAGCCAAGCACATCGATTACCTGACTTACTGATTTGATATTCCATTTTTCACAAACTTCTTTCGGACCCATGATTTCAACGTCGCCGCCCTGGTATCCTGGCTTATATATCATGATTTTTTCAGAAACCAGCTGACCATAGTCTTTATCCGGTGTCACCATATAAACAGTGTATCCTTCTTTTTCAGCCTGCTTTGCGAGTGTGCCAACAACATCATCAGCCTCGTAGCCATCAGTTTCAACAACAGGGATATTGAAGCCCTGAATAATCTTTTTTATATCCGGAATAGAGGCAGTAAGGTCTTCCGGGGCTTCCTGTCTGTTGGCTTTATAATCTACAAAATCAGTATGGCGCTCCGTAGGTGCGGAAGTGTCAAAGCAAACGGCCATATGTGTAGGATTCTGCTTAGTCAGCAATTCAATCAAAGTATTGGTGAAGCCGAATTGAGCATTTGTATTTTTCCCTTTACTTGTAATTCTTGGCGCACGTATCAATGCATAATATGCACGGAAGATGAGTGCATATGCATCAAGCAGGAAGAGTTTTTTTTCCATCTGGCTAAGTTAAGAAACAATGTAATGTTATGAAGGAGGGATATGCGCTAAGCGCATTGGCGTGTCAGCCTTTGATGATGTATAATTTGAAGTTCCATAAATTTATCGGCGCGACTCGCCTTACAGTCAGGGGGTAAGTGAATCTCCGACGATGTATAGTTTAGTGTTCATAAATTAACTGGAGACCCGCCTTAAAAGCGCGTGCCCAGAAAATGGGGTAGCATTTTTCTCCAGGTATCCCAGTCATGCGGATATTCCTGACCCCAGATATCGAGTTCATGCGGAATACTCTTACTGGCAAGAACACCCGAAAATCTCCGGTTGGCTTCGGGATCTTCATGACTACCACCGCCTGTTGCGATAATTATTTTACCATGGCGGATCTGTTCAAGAATATCATGATTTGTGAGATTTGGAATATAGTGAATCGGTGAATTAAAATAGACCTGGTCGTCCCAGTAGCCTTTGGTATATTCAGTGAGATCATACACTCCACTCATCGACAATGCGCCGTTGATGAGGTCAGGTCTTTTGAGAAATAAATTCATTGAATGTAATGCCCCAAAGGATGCACCGCAGGTAATGATCGGAGTTTCCCAGGAGGTACTGTTTCTGATATGCGGAATTACTTCATTAAAAACATATTCATTGAACTGGTTCTGGCGGATTGCTTTATGTTCCCCCAGCATATCATTGTTCATCCAGCTTTCTGTATTGATGCTGTTGATTGAAAACACTTTTACTTTTCCACTGTCAATAAATGGAGCGATATGATCGATTAGTTGAAAACGTTCATATTCCAGATAGTCCGCTGAAGCTGTAGGAATCATCAATAAAGCGAACCCATAATTTCCATATGTAACAATTGGCATGTCCTTGCCCAGCGATGGGCTATACCAGCTGAAGATTTCCCGATGCATAATTGGCTGTTTGGGCTAAGATAGAGAAAAAGAAGTACGAAGGCCGAAGTACGAAGGACGAAGTTGGGGGCATAAGTTCTAAATTTCAAAAAAGCCCGGATTGTAAACCCTTCGAATAGCTGTTATATTAAAGTGTTGATTTGATATTGAATACGATTTAATCTGACGGCTGTTTACACTTCGTACTTCCTACTTCAGCCTTCGTACTTCCTTAGATTCCTTCTTTAATTTCTTCCCAGAGATCATTATAGCACCGGGCGGCATAACTGCTGGGGGCATAGGCTTCAATAGGAGATTGATGTATACCCATTTTTTCTACATCAGATAAATAGGGGATATAATTCCCAAAGAATCTTTTGTCTTTGAAAAGTTGTTCCATTATTTCGTGATGCATATTCTTGCGAAGATCCACCATAGTAAAAAAGCACATCATTTTTGAAAGCGGCAAATCCTTCTCCTTGAAATATTCTTTTACCATATGATAAGTGCGCAGGGAAAGAGTAGTAGGAATGATGGGCATTAAAATAATATCAGCCGCATGAAAAATATTCTCTGCAAGTGCAGATAAACCAGGTGGGCAATCAATAAAAACAAAATCATAGTTTGTACTGAATCTGGCGAGGACAGATTTCAATCTTTTTTTACCGGATTTCATTTCGTCCATCAGCGTATCCAGGCTACGTGCCGACTGATCAGCAGTGATAATGTCGAGATTTTCATAATCAGTTCCGGTTACAGATTCTGCAGGATTGGACTCGATGGAAAGGGTTTTTTTAATACCGCCTTTCACTTTATGTTTTACGTGGAAATAAAATGACGATGACCCCTGCGGATCGATATCCCATAGTAAGGTGCGCTGTCCATCCTTTGCTGACAGGTAGGCCAGGTTTACACTGGATGCTGTTTTACCAACTCCGCCTTTAAGATTGTACAGAGCAATGGTTGTCATTATGGAATTTTGTAATTGAATATAATAAAGAAAGTCCGTATGAAGGCCGAAGGTCGAAGGCTGAAGTACGAAGTATAAAACAAAAGGCTGCATTCAATAAATGGCTGTTGACCTATTACCCAGGGTTAAAACCCCGCCCATAAATTGCACCGTTCCTACGGTCCCAGGGTTTGCACCCTGCGCTACAAAATTCACCGTTCCTACGGAACTGAAAAACCGCAATTGTATTTGGCTGTTGACC
>JAATGW010000276.1 GCA_015654495.1 Chitinophagales bacterium | reverse complement strand
GGCTCACCTGTTTACTGCGACCGATCCGGAATAACAAAGCTGCTTCGGCAGTCCAGAGTAAAGTCACCCAATTGCCATCAAGCTGAACAGGAATGGCGATCGTAACAAAAACCAGCGCAAGACCGGCGATCAGGTAGAAGAGATTTTTGTCAGCAATTTTTTTCCGGTAAATGACGGAACTGACAATAAAATGAATGACTCCGTTGAAAATGGTAAAAAGCCCGGGAAATTCACTTGTTATTTTGTTACCGCTGATTATCGCATATCCGGCAGCATAAAAAACAAATGCGTTAATGAGAACCGAAAAAATATCCGTTACCGCGAATTGTTCGTTTTTTATCAGCTTGTAGGAAAGGAAACAAATATAAAACTGGACAAAGAAAATGCACAAAAATATCCATGAGATATTAAACTGTTTAGCCGGATCATATTGAGCAATGAACCAGAACAGGTAGATAATCCAGGTCAGCGCAAATGCAGCATAGAATAAAGATTTCCAATAGCGCTTAAAAGATAAAACAAGAATGCCCGTATTTATAATGGTTATATAGCTGAATAAAACCGCGACTCTTCCGGATCCATCGCTCAGTAAAAACGGTACCGCATAGGCGCCAACCAAACCGATATGTGCAATTATTTGCATATCGAATTTCAATGCCGCAAAAACGGTAAAGCCGGTAAATATTACCATCAATACAAATGCAGGAATTTGCGGTATCAGCCCATACATTGCATAGGCAGAAAATGTAACGAGATACATGATCGCCATAGCGCCACTCACCAATACAGCACTGAAATTTTTATACCTGGGTTTAAATTTCATCCCCGCAACTAATAGGCCCATCCCCATGAGGTAGCCGAGAATTATTCTTGTAAGCGGACTGATGAGGTTATGCTCGATCGAGTATTTGGTTCCGATACCGATTCCGATAATGGTAATCGCAATACCGATTTTGCTGATCACATTTTCGCCAATAAATTTTTCGACAGCAGCATCTGATTTCGTCTCACGGAAGACAATTTTTGGCTCAGGCTTTGGCTCAAACCTTTTAGCAGGCTCCGGATCAGCTTTCTCAATTGGCTTTTGCTGCGCCGCGGGTTTTGGAATTTTCTGCATTGCAGGTGGCGGAGCCGCCTGATATGTATCACCTGCGACTTTTAGTTTAAGGTTAGACAGCTCAACCCAAAGATTATTGATTTCGCCGGCAAAATAGTTTTGCCGTTTTAGCATCACCTGCAGTTTTGCAGAGAATTCTTCGATTGATTTAAGGTGTTCGTTCATCTCTCAGATAGTTTAGTATTAAAACATGGTGGGTTGATACAGCTGTTTTTACACCGCTAATATAGGTCTCAGATAACGTACAGCTTTTGACTATTGTCAAAAAAAGTGCAGATGATTGTTATTTCCTGCAGGAATTTTTTGGCGGGGCCTGGCATTGTATATTGATGCTTAGCTGGAGTTATTTTTCCGGATTCATTTTTCTGTGCATCTCAGTCATCATATTCAAATATTCTTCAATTGGAGGAAGGCCCACTTCTTTCCGTCTTTTATTTACTGATTCCGGATCAATGAGTTCTTTTGGTATGGCAGTCCGGTCTTTATAAGTTACCTGGGTTCCATATACCTGCGCTTTACCGGAATTTAAATTTACCCGATCTCTCAGGTATGCATAATTTTTGGGATCGGCTTTTTTGTTCTGAACTGCCGGAAACATTGCTTCCAACACTTCTTCCTGGAATTTCAGATCATGGTCACAATGCTGTACACAGAGCCAGAAATTATTTGAACTTTCTTTTCCTACTTTATCGAAATCAGGATAACCGTATTTTTTGAAAATATCTTTTAAAATCGGGGTGTGCCTTACAAATGTTTCCCTTTCGATTTTTTCAAGCATCGGCCTGTTTTCTGTTGAACCGTTGATAAAATCATGTTGTACCCGCTGATCAACATTTTTCAAACTGTCAATTTGTTTTTTCAATGCAGGAAACTGAATTGATTCCTGCGCAATTAAGGAAAAACTGAACACCAGCATAAATAGCAGATGCACGAGCGGAATTTTCATTTTAGCAATTATAGTTGCTTAAAGATCGAGTGAAGAATTCAATCCTGATTTCTTTAATTCATTAGATACTGTTAAAAATCTGCCCAGGAATTTTTTTTGAGTGCGAACTGCAGGGATTGTGAAGGCGAAATGTATTTTATAAAAAGGCGCATATTTGATTATGCGCCTTTGGTCTTAATTAAACGCTTGAAGGATCAGGATGTACCCAGGAAGAACGATAGATCCGGCGTAGTCGTTTGGTAGCTTCCGCATCATTTTTTATTGTCCTGCTCACCGGATCATATACCAGTGGCCGCCCCAGTTCCATGGAAAGATTAGCAAGTATACAACTGGAGGTGGAAATATGTCCCTCTTCAATATCCGCAACAGGCTTCGAATTGTTTTCGATTGCTTTTAAGAAATCAAGCATATGCAAACGTGTTGCCGGAGCTGCATTCAGTTCAATATCTTTTTCTTTAAGGTCCTCTGGATATTTTTCTTTTTCATACAAAACATCAAAGTGAATTTTTTCACCTTTCCCTTCCGGAATAAAATCAGCCTGCATTGTACTTCCCAACAGTGTTCCTTTATCGCCATAAAGTTTAAATGACCAGGGATATTCCGGATCTGCCGGTGTTCCCCAGGCACGATGCTGCCACACACAGTTGAGTCCTTCGTATTCAAAAATGGCAGACTGTGTGTCGGCAATATTACTCTTGCCCGTTTTGTCTTCATAAATCCCGCCCGTGGAGCTGATGCGAACCGGCCAGCCCAGCTTCAGCATCCATCTTACTGTGTCAAGCATATGAACGCACATATCACCCATAATCCCGTTCCCATATTCCATAAAAGTGCGCCACCAGCGTTTGTGAGGTAAACCATCATAGGGCCTCAATGGCGCAGGGCCGGTCCACATTTCATAATCAAAAAACTCAGGAACAGGCTGCACAGCAGGGGAGCCATTGGCACGCATATGAAAATAACAACACATTTCAACATGGGAGATTTTACCAAGCAAACCTGCATCAACAATCTTCTTTTTTGCTTCGATCAGGTGCGGCGTACTTTTTCGTTGAGTTCCCACCTGTACAACCCGGTTGTATTTGCGCGCTGCTGCAACCATTGCTTCGCCTTCGATCACATCAACACTTATCGGTTTTTGTACATAAACATGAGCGCCGGCTTTTACTGCTTCAATGCACTGGAGGGCATGCCAGTGATCGGGTGAACCGATCAATACGATTTCAGGCTTTGTTTCTGAAAGAAGTTTCCTGTAATCATTATAGAGTTGCGGGCGTTTTTTTATTTTCTGACGGCTCATCACCAGGTCGGCTGCCTCCTCAAGCATGTGCCTGTCCGGATCGCATAAAGCAACCACATCAACCGGAGCTACCTGCATAAGCCGGAACAAATCACTTTTGCCGTACCAGCCTGCACCTATAAGGGCAACACGTCTCGGAGTGGCCTGGTTAAAATAACCGAATCCTTTTACCTGTAATGCAGTTAGAGCAAGAGTTGCTGATGCGCCGCGGATAAAATGTCTTCTGTTGATACTCATATGAACTGATGCAATTGTTTTTTGATAGTTAGATATCTTTTTAAAGATAATATACTTTTAATTCATCTATTAAAATTGAAGAATCTTCCCTCCGTTATTAATAGTCAATAACATTTTCCCGGAGGAAACGCTGTCAACAATTGTAATTTGTTTCGTTTTTTAAAACATATACTAAATGCAGAATGAAGGTATTATCATAGTTCTAAACTATCAGATATTCACTTCGTACCATCATGAGCTTAATCATAAGAAGGAATAAATCGGGTTTATATTTCCCCAACTACTCAATGTTAGCAGGATATCAATGGCAATTTCATCAGCTCTAATGCTGATTTTATGAGTATATTCGGACCCTGTAAAAATTCTCCAATTATGAAAATGCGGATTTTATTGGTAACAACGATTGCTATTGTATTTTTTTCTGTGAGCAGTTTCCTGTCTTCAACCGGCAACGAAGATAAATTACTCGAAGGACGATGGGATATTACGATCGATATGAATGGTAACCTCCGGCCTTCATGGCTCGAAGTTCAGCATTCGGGTGTGAAAACTTTGGTTGGGTCATTTGTAGGTACAGGCGGCAGTGCCCGCCCGGTTTCAAAAATTAATTTTGCTGATGGCAAATTCAATTTCACTATACCACCACAATGGGATAATGGAGATGATATTGTTATTGAAGGCGTTTTTCATGGCGATAGTTTATCAGGTACTTTAAAAAATCATGATGGTAAGATCCTGAACTGGACTGCTGTAAGAGCTCCGGAGTTGCGCCGTTCAAAAGACCCTTCCTGGGGAGCGCCGGTTAAGCTGTTCAACGGAAAAGATATGACCGGATGGAAAGCAGTGGGAAAAGAAAATCAGTGGGTCGTTGAAAATGGAATTTTGAAAAGTCCGAAATCAGGTGCCAACCTGATGTCTGAAAGAAAATTTGAGGACTTTAAATTGCATGCAGAATTTCTTTGTCCGAAGGGAAGCAACAGTGGTCTTTATCTTCGTGGCCGTTATGAAGTCCAGATTTTTGACAGCAAGGGATTGCCACCGGCGAATGGTTTGATGGGTGGGATCTATGGTTTTATAAAGCCAAGTGATAATATGGCTAAGGATGCAAGTGAATGGCAGACCTTTGATGTCACTTTAATCGGCAGAATGGTAACTCTTTCTGTGAACGGGAAAACCGTGATTACAAATCAGGAAATCCCTGGTATCACTGGCGGCGCAATTGACAGCAGGGAAGGAGAGCCAGGCCCGATTTATATCCAGGGTGATCATGGTCCGATTGAATTCAGAAGTATAGTGGTGACACCAGCGAAATAAATTCGCAAAGATGAAAACGCCTGGATGAAATAAATTTTTCACCATGAAATTCGTTCCTGGCAAGCAAAAGAACAGGGAAATAGCGGATACGGCATTTACGTTGAAGCAGGAACTTGTTCATAGTATTATTCATGCATTCGGTATTTTGTTCGGAATAATTAGTATCCCAATACTTACAGCCCTGGCTGCTCAAAATGCAAACCTGCGGGGAGTTATCGGTGCCAGTATATATGGGTTTTGTTTTCTGATGCTTTTTACTTTTTCAACTCTTTATCATGCTTTCAGAGAAGTTCAGGTAAAACGAACACTTGAGATCTTTGATCATATCAGCATCTATTTTCTGATCGCAGGAACATATACACCATTTCTGCTGATATACCAGTTTAATAGTTTTGGAATTACTTTGCTTTCAGTTTTGTGGGGACTAACGGCTTTGGGTATTGTATTTAAGATTTTTCTTACTGGAAAATATGAACTGCTTTCAACCCTGGTTTATTTTCTGATGGGCTGGATACTTGTGTCCGGTGGGAAAAGATTTTTTAAACATATTCCTGATGATGTTTTGATCTTCATCATGATCGGTGCCGGATTATACAGTTTTGGAATTATTTTCTATCTCCTGAAAAATTACCGATGGAGCCATGCGCTCTGGCATTTGATGGTGCTGGCTGCAGCCGTTTGTCATTATGTTGCCGTTCTGCTTGCTGTATAGCCCATCTACCGAAATCAGATCAGATAAATCAGCTGGCCAATATGATAAGCCTGGTGACTTGTCCTGTTCATAAGCACATTCAATTTGTTTCTCATCGGATTTTTTTCAAAATCTTCTGCCGAAACAGCGGTATGCGCGGAAAACCAGTCGGCTACAGTCATTTTTGAAAATGCTGATTCCAGAAACCCGTTGAGTTTATTCCATTCAGACTTCAGTTCTGCAACTGACGGGTAGTCCGCCTCTTTATTTTCCGGATCGGTTACAAACGGCTTTTCGAGGTGTTTGTATTTTCTCTCACCCAATCCAAAAAGCGCAATCATTCCATCGTTAACAGCGATCAGGTGACCGAGTATATATATGCCACGGTTACGGGCAGGCGCAGTTTCCCTGTACCAGGTTTCTTCTGTGAGCTTTTCTATAATTGCGTCCAACCGCTTGTTATAGGACTGCCAGGCATTGATCGTCTGTTGTACAGCAAGTGTTTCGTAATTATCATTCATAAACTATTTTTAGAAGTCTGAAATTATTTTTCTCAACTTTCTCCTTATGATTTGTTTTAAAAGAAATGTCTATTTCAGATCAAGCCACCATTCTTTAAAATCCTGCTGTTGCTTCAGGTATACTATTTCACCAATAATCGGCGTAATAAGCGGGATATTATAATTCTTGTTTAATGCCGCTACTCTT
>JAATGW010000587.1 GCA_015654495.1 Chitinophagales bacterium | reverse complement strand
TTCCGGCAATGGCAGGTCCATTACCCTTGCTACATCGGCAATGCTTGACTTGGCAGCCATTGTTCCATAGGTAATAATTTGTGCTACCTGGTTCTTACCATATTTTTCTACTACGTAGTCAATTACTTTCTGTCTTCCTTCATCATCAAAATCGGTGTCTATATCCGGCATAGATTTTCTGTCAGGGTTCAGAAATCTTTCGAACAGCAGGTTGTATTTTATAGGATCGATATTGGTGATGCCGATACAATAAGCCACAACACTTCCGGCTGCAGAACCACGCCCGGGTCCGATAAAAACACCCAGTTCACGACCTGCCTTTATAAAATCAGATACAATAAGGAAATAACCGGCAAATCCCATCGTGCGGATCGTAAAGAGTTCAAACCGTATCCGTTCCTCAATTTCGGGTGTCAATGTCGAATACCTGTTTTTCGAGCCCTCCCAGGTTAAATGTTCCAGATAATCATCCTGGCTATTATAATTTTTTGGAACTGTAAAATGGGGGAGTAGTATATCTCTTTTAAGATCGAGCAATTCAACCTTATCCACTATCTCGCGCGTATTGTCGATAGCTTCTTCCAGATCACTAAATCCACCCAGCATTTCATCATGGGTTTTGAAATAAAACTGGTCGTTTGGAAATGCGAACCGCTTGTTTTTTGCAAACACATCATCATCGGTAAACTCCCGCAAAGCAGGAGTAGCCTGTTTTTCACCGGTGTTTATACACAGCAGGATATCATGAGCGTTGAAATCAGACTGATCCACATAATGCGAGTCATTGGAAGCAATCACTTTTACATTATACTTTTTTGCGAACTTCAGCAGCACTTTATTCACTTTCTCCTGTTCGGCCATTCCGTGCCTTTGCAGCTCCACATAGTAGTCATCCTGAAAAATATTCAGCCACCATTTGAATTCATTTTCACCATCGGCTTCGCCTTTTTTAAGAATGGTTTGCGGTACAAGTGCTCCCAGGCAACAGGTGGTAGCTATGAGGCCTTCATGATATTTGTGGATAAGCTGTTTATCGATACGCGGATATTTCCCGTACATTCCTTCAATAAAACCCAGCGAAGTGAGTTTTACCAGGTTTTTATATCCTGTTTCATTTTTCGCCAGAAGGATCTGGTGATGCCGCGGATCTTTTTCTTCTTTGGAGAAGGTTTTACGGGTACGGTCGGCCGTTATGTAAAATTCGCAACCTACAACTGGCTTTATTTTTAAAGAGCTTTTTTTGTCATCCGGATTAACCCTGTGTTTATAGGCTTCTGCTACAAACTGAAAAACCCCGAACATATTACCATGATCTGTTATGGCAAGTGCAGGCATTTCATCTTTGATAGCTTTATTATAGAGCGCCTGGATACCGGCAGCGCCATCTAAAAGAGAGTATTGGGTATGGACGTGTAAATGAGAAAACCTGTTCATTTGTTAAAGATGGTCTGAAATTTGTGCGAACTTCAAAGGTCGGTAATAAATTGGCGCGGGTTTCGTTTGAATTTTCCACATCACTTGCACTTATGAGATGGCTTTTATATTTTGTAGTTCTAAACGGACGGCCTTGAAACTTCTGAAACCCTACATTGCCTTGCTGGCACTGCTTGTAATTATTTGCAGTTGCCATAGTTCAAAACCTGCTGCAAGCAGATCCAGCGACCCACGAAATAATTCCGCCTTTATTCAAAACATTTCGGTAAACCCTTCAGGTACAGCAATTTCGAATAATTCTGAAGCCAATATGCCGGATCTGAGGGACAGCTATACATATGAGCTGGACATCAATCATATAACAAATATTGAACATTCGCTCCCAAAGCAATTTAAATATGCCATTCTGCTTGATGTGGATGTGGAAACCCTCGACAACCCTGAACTCCTGGATTATATCGATGAATGGTGGGGTGTTCCCTACCGGTACGGTGGAAATAGCCTGGAAGGTGTCGACTGTTCGGCATTCGCTCAGGGTCTCTTATCTTCTGTCTTTAATATTTCAATTCCCAGGATTGCCAGGGAGCAGAAGAAAAGCAGCATTTCGGTGAGGGATAGCCGTTTGAAGCAGGGCGATCTCGTTTTTTTCAATACAAGAGGCGGCATTTCGCATGTAGGCATCTACCTGTGCAATAATAAATTTGTACATGCCTCCACGTCCAGCGGAGTTACTATCAGTGACCTGAATGATGACTATTGGGAACGGAGATTTGTCGGTGCAGGAAGACCAAAAGGAGAGGCTGTGGTTGCCAATCCGTAATGTTCATCAACTTCCTTTGTTTAAATTAATCAAACTCAGCCAGGCGGGAGTAGCTTATCTTTTTGATGATCTTGTTAATTCAATCCATCTCTTTTCAGACTGGATTCAGCATTTGGTAACCTTTTTTCTTTCACATAAAAATTCAGGTCTGTTTTTACAGAATCAATATTCTCCTTTAGTTTGAGACTTTTGAAACCCGTTCCTGGTGTGATCCATTGTGATTCTTTTCCATTGATGGATATTTTTACCGGTATATCATAACCGGGAATACAATCCGTCCATCGATAGCTTAATGTCTTTCCGCTGATCGTATATTCCAGAACTGGAATCTGAGTATTCCTAAGATACTGGTCAAATAATTTTGACAGATCGCGACCTGCTTTTTTACTCCAGAATTTTTCTACATCTCCGGTATTGGCAGTTTTGTGATACCAGGTCAGATTCATGTCCCTCAACGCTGCCCGGAATGCTTCATCATCTTTAAAAAACTGACGCACATAGTGGATCAGGTTGCCACCTTTATAATACATATCACCTGAGCCTTCTTCATTGACTCCATATTTCCCGATGATCGTTGATTTATTTGCGATCAACGCTCTTGTTCCACTTACATAGGCTAATCCAGTAGCTTTACCGCTTTGGCACTGTGTATAGATGGTTTCACTATAATTCGTAAACCCTTCGTGAAGCCACATATCAGCAATATCATTTGAAGTGATATTATTTCCAAACCACTCATGACCACTTTCATGAATAATGATAAAATCCCATTTCAATCCAAATCCTGAACGTGAAAGATCCTGCCCGCGATATCCGTTTTGATAACCATTACCATAGGCAACAGCACTCTGGTGTTCCATTCCGAGATGTGGCGATTCAACCAGTTTATAGCTATCCTCATAAAACGGATATGGTCCGAACCAGTATTCAAAACATTTCAGCATCAGAGGAACCTGTGTGAACTGCGCTTTCGCCTTTTCGAGATTGTAGTCTATCACCCAGAAGCTGCAATCCAGATTTCCTTTTTCTCCTGCGAAGTTCTCCGTCCAGTTTACATATTTTCCTATATAAGGAATAATATTATAGCTATTGATCGGATTGGTTACCGCCCATATCCAGGTGGTTTTTCCATTGCCCGCCGGTTCTTTTGAACGCAACCTTCCGTTTCCAACAGCAACCAGTGTATCCGGCACCGTTATACTCAGCGAGGCACTGTCCGGTTCATCGCTCTGGTGATCTTTACACGGAAACCATACACTTGCACCTAAACCCTGGCAGGCCACACTCATCCAGGCATTTCCTTTTTTATCTTTTGTGAAAATCCAGCCTCCATCCCAGGGCGGCCGCATTGCTACCCTTGGATTTCCGGAATAGGAAAGCTCAATTTTTTCAGTTTTCCCTGTTGCCAATTCTGAAGGAAACTGAACAATAGAGACGTTTCCATCTCTTTTCACAGATAATTGCTGACCATTCCATTTGACTGCTGTTAGTTCCATAGGTTCCTGCAGATCAATCTGCATAACTGAGCCGGATTTCAGCACATTGAAAGTGAGCACAACTGAACCCTCAATTTTCTTTTGGGTGTAATCGGGAGTTACCGCTATTGCATAATGTTTTACATCCCACCAGCTGCGCTGATCATTTATCGTTCCACGCAGTGTATCCTGACGGTTATATGATTTCGATTGTTCAGTCAGCTGCGCATTTGTTTGAATTGAAAAAGATAAAGTGACGATAATTAAAAATAACCTTACTGTCACGCTGCTTAAACATTGCTTTGATTTCATTGAAGGATTTTAAGTTTTTCTCTGTGCCTGGCGCTGGATTAAACCATAAATTTATATGCTTATCGAACATCTACCGAATGAATATTTTACAAACGGTCATCTACATATGCATTCTTTTTGTGTTTTATTCCTGTTCCTGCAATTCCAGGAGCGATTCGCAGGCTGACACATTTTATTATAATCAGCCGGAAGGCATCCGTACACTTGACCCGGCTTATGCGAAAAACCAACCAGTAATGTGGGCTGTTCATCAGCTCTACAATACACTTACTGAAGTTGACGACAGCCTGCATATCATTCCTTCACTCGCCACCCGCTGGGAAATTTCGCCGGACCGCTTACAATATACTTTTTACCTGCGTACTGATGTTTATTTTCATGATAATCCCGCCTTTAATTCAGGTAGAGGCAGAAAGATGACTGCCGATGATATTGAATACAGTTTCAGAAGGATTATTGATCCGGCGGTTGCCAGTTCAGGTTCATGGATTTTCAATACCAGGGTAAATCACGAAAATCCGTTTCATGCTGTTAATGATTCTGTTTTTCAGATAAACCTCATAAGGCCCTGTCATCCGATCCTTGGAATCCTGAGTATGCAATATTGTTCAATAGTTCCAAAAGAGGCGGTCGAAAAATACGGTAAAGACTTTGGAAGAAATCCTGTCGGTACTGGTCCATTCCGACTGAAGTCCTGGGACGAGGGTCAGTCCATGATTCTTTTGCGGAATGACAGGTATCATGAAAAAGATAGTGTCGGTTATTCATTACCGTATATCGGCGCGGTTAAGATTTCATTTCTTGATAACAAGACTTCGGAATTTCTGGAATTTCAGCAGGGCCGCCTTGATTTTGTAAACGATATCGACCCGAATTTCAAAGATGAAATACTGACGCGCAAAGGAGAATTGAAAGAGGAGTGGACAGGAAAAATTCAGCTTTTAAAACATGCTTACCTCAATACAGAATACCTGGGTTTTTTGAGTGATACCATCAACCCGCTGGTAAACAATTCGCCGGTGAAATTAAAAAAGTTCCGGCAGGCAATGAACTATGCTATTGACAAAAGAAAGATGATGTTGTACCTGCGTAATTCTATCGGCACTCCTGCAGAAAACGGATTTGTTCCCGATGCACTCCCCGGCTTTGAGAAGGGGGCTGTACATGGTTATATATACAACAAAAATAAAACGGCGCAACTGCTCGCTGAAGCCGGCTTCCCGGGAGGGAATGGACTTCCTGTTATAAAGCTCATTACAACTCCGGTTTATGCCGAACTTGGCGCTTTTATTGTAAAACAGTTTGAAGATGCCGGAATACCGGTTCAACTGGAAACAATACAACGCAGCACACTTCTTGAACAGATCGCCGGTTCGCAGGTTTTATTTTTTCGCGGCAGCTGGATAGGAGATTATCCTGATGCTGAAAATTACTTAAGTGTTTTTTATGGAAAAAATCCGGTTCCTCCGAACAACACCCGTTTCAAAAATAAAGTATATGATGAGTTGTATGAAAGGGCTCTCGAAGAAAATAACGACAGTCTCCGTTTAAATTTATACCATCAAATGGACCAGCTTGCGATTGACGAAGCACCGGTAATTCCTTTATGGTACGATCAGGCAATACATCTTGTAAACCCACGGGTGAGCGGCTTTTACCCAAATGGCCAGAATATGCTGGAATTAAGAAAAGTCCGGAAACAGGTTATACGTTAAACGTTCAACGTAGAACGTTTAACTTGTGTTACTGTTTAGCCTTTTCTTTCAACCCGAAAACTTTTTCATACTTCTCGAGTTTAGGCCGGATCACAAAATAACAATAAGGTTGATTAGGATTGTTCTTGTAGTAATTCTGATGATAATCTTCTGCGGGATAAAAGTTTTTTATTTTTTCAATTACAGTAACAACAGGCTTTCCGAACGCGCCGCTTTTTGAAAGCTCGTCTTTATAGTGTTCTGCTTTTGTTTTCTGTTCTTCAGTGCTGTAAAATATTGCACTACGATATTGCGGACCGGCATCATTTCCCTGTCTGTCCATGGAGGTCGGATCATGGGTTTGCCAGAAAACTTCCAGAATTTCGTCAATACTTACTTTGGAAGGATCATAGGTGAGCTGACAAACTTCAACATGGCCGGTATTTTTTTCACATACCTGCTCATAGGTTGGATTTTTTACATGGCCTCCGCTGTAACCACTGACTACTTTTAATACTCCGTCAATCTGCTGAAAAATGGCTTCTGTACACCAGAAGCAACCTGCCCCAAGTGTAATGGTTTCTGTATTCATGGATGAAACAAATTTGGCTTGTGAAACTTTCGAGGCTTTGGGCGATTCGTGTTGTGTACAGGCAAAAAAGCCTGCGGCTAAAACCACAACACTTAAGGTAATAAACTTCATAAAGGGGAAAGTAGATTTAATTCATGCGTGTACAAATTTCCGTGAA
>JAATGW010000125.1 GCA_015654495.1 Chitinophagales bacterium | reverse complement strand
TGAGCTGTCATTGCCATTGAGGATCCCTATTTCGTGATCGTGGATATAATCCGCATCAATCCCTGCCTGTTCCAAAGCTTCAATTGTAGCTACATATGCATATTCACCCTGTTCAGGTAACATGATCCTGGCCCTTCGGTCCAGCATACCCTTAAGATTTGGTTTTACAAGCAGACCTGTTAAACCTGACCTGTAACCAAAATTTTTTCTTACCGGATCAAATGCAATTCCCGACTTTCCGTGATAAAGGGAATGCCTCACTTCATCAAGGTTCTTTCCAATGCATGAATAAATCCCCGTTCCGGTAATCACCACTCTGTTCATATTTCAGTAATCTTAACTGAAGAAAAAATACTTTATTTTTTTGATTAACCTCAATGTTAAAATCCATCGGGCAACTTTATTTTTTCTGCAGTGACCCTATGTAACGCGCAATCTCTCCGCATATTAGCGAATCCTGCAAAATTTTTAAACCTTCTCCGGCTGAACTGCTGCAATCAAGGAATGAATTGTTTTCAAACCGGTGCAGGAATATCCGCCGCGTGCAAATTACGTAATTGCAGGACAGTTTTCTTGCAGCAAAAAAACGAGTTTTAATATGCCGCAATTGTTTAATGTTTTACAGAAAAGATCAGGTGTAGAGTCCGCCATTTACTGAGATAACTTCACCGGTGATATAGCCTGAACGCGGCGATGCGAGAAAGCCAACGGTATAGGCAACTTCTTCCGGGTTACCAAATCGTTTTACCGGAATTAATCCCTGGAGTTCTTTTTCGTTCAGCTCTCCGGTCATATCTGTTTTAATGAATCCCGGAGCAACTGCATTTACCGTAATTCCGCGACGCCCTACTTCCTGCGCCAGCGCCTTGGTGGATCCTATAACTCCGGCTTTTGCAGCGGAATAATTTACCTGCCCGGCCATTCCCTTAATGCCGGAGAGGGAAACCACATTTATAATACGGCCATAGCGCCGCAACAACATATTATTTAAAATAAGCCTGGTGACAAAAAAGAAACCGTTCAGACTTGTTCCCAGCACCTGGTCCCATTGTTCATCTTTCATCCACATCATGAGTCCGTCGTCCTTGATACCGGCGTTATTCACCAGTACTTCAATTTCCTTGTCAGCATTTTTTTCAATCCAGCCACCCAATACGGAGCTGATCTGATTGCGGTCGGCTACATCAAAAGCGAGAATTTCACCATCGGAGCCTTTTGCCCTAACCTGTGCAAGGGTGTCATTGGCTTCTGCTTCATTACTGCGATAGTTGATGAGAATATAATATCCAAGAGTTGCGAGCTCGGTGCAGATGGCCTTACCAATACCTCTGGAGCCCCCGGTTACCAATGCACATTTCATGTATAACGATTTTAATATAAGGGATCAGCGATCAGAAGGCGTTCCGTTTAAAACGCCATTTGTGCTGAAAACACCTGTTTTATTTCCGGAGACTAAAGGATCGGCATTTTTGAAATGATCTCTCAGTAGCTGCAGATCTTTGTATTTCGGCAGATCTTCCACGAATACCGGGAAAAGATTTCTTACTTCCTGGTAAAGTGATTGGGTTTTCGGAGAAAGTTTTGACTCGCATCCCAGGTGATCGATGGCCTGTACTACAGCCATCATCTGAATTGTAAGTACTTCAAAGGAATTATCGATCACTTTCTTTGTCATGATCGCTGCATTACAGCCCATGCTCACAATATCCTGGTTATCGTTATTATTCGGGATACTGTGCACGTACATCGGGAAACTCAGGGTCTGGTTCTCTGCTACTGTTGAAGTAGCGGTAAACTGCATACCCTGCATTCCAAAATTGAAACCCAGCACACCGAGATTTACAAAAGGAGGAAATTTCTGATTGAGCTTTTCATTCATCAGGTAATTGAGCTGACGCTCCGAAAGCATGGAAAGTTTTGTTATAGCAATCTTCAACTTATCCATTTCAAGTGAAACATAGTCACCGTGAAAATTACCACCATGAAAAATATTATGGTTATGATGATCAATCACCGGATTATCGTTCACGGAATTCAATTCATCCACCACTACTTTTTCCGCCTGATTGATGGTATCATATATCGGGCCGAGTACCTGGGATACGCAGCGCAGTGAGTAATATTCCTGCACCTTATCTTCAAATTTTTCCTGATTCAGATTTTCCGGATTGTACAGATGCTGCGACCTGTCGCGGATCATTTTGCTATCCTTGAGAACATCCCTGAGCATGGCAGCGATTTTGTTCTGTCCACGATGTTTCTTAACGATATTCAATTCATAACTATAATGATCGTCGAAGGCTTCCACAATTTCATTGATCATGGCGCTCAGCATCACGGACCATTCGAGCAATTTTCCGGCCTGGATGATATTAACCATTCCGATACCGGTCATCGCGGAAGTTCCATTTATAAGTGCAAGCCCTTCCCGGATGTGAATACTTAGTGGTTTTATGCCGAGTTCATGAAATACATCAGCCGTTGGCCTTAATTCCCCCTTGTAAATCACTTCACCATCACCGATCATTACCAGTGCCAGGTGAGCGAGCTGCACCAGATCTCCACTTGCACCCACACCGCCATGGGCATAGATACAGGGTGTTATATTTTTATTTATGAGTTCGCGCAAAAGAATAATTGTCTCCTGGTGAACACCGGAATAGGCACGGATCATACTGTTCAGCCTGGCCAGCATCAGCGCTTTTACAAGAACCGGGTCCAGCAGGTCTCCGCCCCCGGAGCTATGACTCCGGATAAGATTATATTGAAGCTGTAGCAAATTTTCTTCACTCACTTTGTATTGGGCCATTGGTCCAAAACCCGTATTGATGCCATATATGAGTTTATTGGAAGAAAATCCCTTCAGAAAGCGGAAATTTTCTTCCACATTCGCCATTGCCTGCTCATCCAAAGCAATTGGACTTTCTCTGAATAGTATTTCCACAAAATCGCCACAAGAAAGATCCCGCTCTCCAATCTGAATCATGATAATGGGTAATTTTTCAAATTATCCGTAATGTAATAAAACGTGCGAAATTAAGTCAAAGATTGTAAGGATGCAGGAAGGAATTGCTGATTAAAGTTAAAAGTTTAAAGTTGAATGTAAAAAGTTGGTTCAGAGAGGATAGCCCCGTTCGCATAAGCCCGCAAACCTTTGTATGTTCAAAAAATCAAAAAAGGCGGCACCGAAACAGTCGCCATCTGCCTGAGGGGTTCGAATGAGGAGTTCAAACTCCTCAGATAAAAACAAGGTCATACATCCCATCCCGGAATTACATATTACGCCAGATTGCATGTATTCGGCTTTCCTTCCGTCACGCGCGTACAATGTGTTATCTGTTTGTATTCATTTTAAAGAAATCATGCTGTTTTCCCCAGTTAAAGGCTGGTTGTTTCAGGGATTTTTCTCTTAAAGGATGAAGTAAATCACCTGACATAACGGGTAAAACACGGAAACTTCAATTGACTCAAATTCTATTTTCATTGTTTAAATAAAAAAAGATCGGTTCACATTTTGTGAACCGATAAAAACGATGTAATTTTGTTATGAGAGTTCATTTAATCAAAACGGAAACGATAGAGGATTTTGCATTATTGAATCCGCAAAGCAGGATTCCTCTGGCAGCATGGTTATCGAAATTAAAATTTGCCGATTGGCAGAACCCTGCAGATATTCAGGATACGTTTTTAAAAGCGGATTTATTGGGCAGTGGAACAAACAGGGTCGTGTTCAATATCGGTGGTAATAATTACAGAATGATCTGTAAATATCTTTTTGGAGATAAACAGGTGCATTTGTTTATTTGCTGGTTAGGTTCCCACGCTGAATACGATCAGATTTGTAAAAATGGAAATCAATTTTCAGTAAAAAAATATTGAGTTATGGTTATGCAGAAAATGAAATACACTGTAATAAAAAACAAGAGCCAGTACTATGCTTATTGTGATGCGCTTGAACAGTTGGTGGATATGGCCTCCAAAGATCGCAACCAAAAAGATGAAATTGAACTCCTGACCCTTTTAATTGAAAAATGGGATGCGGTTCATAATAGTTTTTCTGATCTCGATCCGGTTCAACTGCTTCGTTCATTGATCGATGATCATCAACTCAAAGCAAAAGACCTGGTGGAAATTCTTGGCATCAGTAAAGGATATGTTTCTGATATTCTGAATTACAAAAAGGGGTTTTCCAAAGAAGTCATCAGAAAACTTTCCGCGCACTTTAAGGTTTCCCAGGAAGCATTTAACAGGAGGTATGATTTAAAAACCGGAGTTTCAGAAAAATAATAAAAGGGTCAGATAGCTGCGAAAGTTGCAGTCTGTAGCTATTCTTTTCTTAGATGAAACGACTCATAGACACAAGCTTCTGATATTCCCGAATATTTACATCAGCTATAGATATAGGAGACAATAAATTTGGAAAAGGTATGCAGATAAATCGCAGAAGGATTTAATCAGATTAGAGTTTAAATTTCACAATCGGGTTTTTCCAAATCTTAATTCTTCAATTATAAGTTCTCTGATCGTTTGGAATTACATTTTACTATCAATTTAAATAATGCCGGGCTGAAACCAGCATCCGGGGTGAAATTTTACATTCATAATCCGACTCCCATCAAAGTCTGTTTCCAATAATTTACAATTCTGAAAAATACAATTTGAAATTATGGGAAATCGAAATTTTGTCTTACTAAGATTACAATTCTTAAATTTACTATTTACGAAAGATCCTGATTTCTTCCCCGAATTAAGCGCAAGAAATGTTTCACTGAAGTCGGTGTTTTCAAATTCAATGTTTTCAAAAGAACATGCCTGAAACGAAGCGTTGAGCACCTTAGCATAGTCAAACGAACAGCTGACAAACGTGCATGAGTCCCAATAACTATAACTGAAATTACTAAAGGAAAAATCGACATCAGAAATTTGTGCGTCCCGACAAATAAAGTGCCCTCCCGGTAAAACTACACCGCGATCAATAGTTTCAATAAAATCAGGAACCGGAAATTTGAAGCCGCGTAAATCCCATTTGCCGTCATGCTTTTCAGGCCAACAAGTGTATTTATTGCCTTGTCTTTTTTCAGATAAAGTAAGACTGACTTGTGTAACTCAATTCCTGTTGATGTTTGCCAACGCTTTATAAATTGATTCATTGTACGCGCTATAGTCGCGAAATTAACTATAGATGGGTTTTATTATCGAAGTAATCGTTCTAAATCTGCTACAAATTACTCGATAGAAAGTTCAAAGATTTCTTCGCTATAAATGGGTGTACTTTTATAAAACAAAAGCCCCGATGAAGGGGCTTTATTCTGTCATTTACTATATTCAATTTCCTTTAAATGTTCCAGTGCTATTGTGGCATTCGGTTTTCCTTTTGATTGCTGCATAAATTTGTCAACAACCTGGTTTAAAGTTTCAAAATCTCCATTTGCCTTTAAGAGTGTTGTCAGATACTTAAATCTACCTATTTCTGTAGTACCAGCGTAACTTTCCTTCATCCAACAGTTTATTAAACCTTCATCAGACAACCGTTTATTTAATTCAGGCACAACAACACTCTGAACTGCTTCCATCACTTTGGCAGTGATGCTTTTAAAATTGTCCGTTATATTGATATCCCACCAATAATCAGGGCTGCCCGGCATAAATGCTCCAACTCTGGCTCGCCACTGGCATTGTTCAACTTCTGGTTTAGTCAAATCATTATATCCATCTATTAATTGCCCTAAAAAACTTGAATAAACACCAAAATTGATAGTAAATCTAACTTCTTCTTTAGTACTATCTCTGCTTTTTTGAAAGTTTACAACTCCGTAATTTTTATCGAACTCTAAGTAAAAATTATTGCCTTTTTTATTAAAACTAATTAGGTTTAATAAAGGGCTTAATTCCTTAATAAAGATTTTGAATGTGTCCATTTTTCTTACCAATTCGCAGGCTTTCGGACTAAGTTTACAGGATACCCATTTGCCCCAAGCCAAGCATCTTTTAATCTTTGTAACGTATGATAACGAGATCCGCCTACTTTAGCTTCTATACCACCCAAGTTAATTCCATTATGCCAACCATCAATATCCATAAACCAATTACCAAACGGGGTTCTTTTGAAAACCTCTGTTTCAACTGTTCTCCCTTCCGCTCTTAATGCCGCAGCCAATTCATCTCTAAACAAATTACCTGCAATTCTATTTGCTTGAACTAAAGTTTGTCCCCCCCGGCTTAGCAGCTAACCTATGCATTACCTTAGCCCCAAACTTCCAGGCAAGTTTTCCTCCAGCTACTGCCAAACCCTTCAACAAAAATATATCACTAACAGCCATTGAAGAATGCCAGATTCCCTCTCCAATCCGGCCTTCACTGAATGCAAAATGTGCCTGCCTTACTCCACCAAAAGGTAAATCATCATACCATCGGCTATGCTCTTCCTTTCGAAGCTTAAAAGCCTCCTCCTTCACAATCTTCCAAAATGCATCATTCAAGTGTTCAGTATCCCAGAAGCCCGACCGTTTATACACTATTATCGGGTCAAGCATTGGAGCCATTTCAGCAACTCCATTTTCCCAAATAACGCTTGCATATTTTGTGGGGTCTATAGGATTATCTAAAAGCCATTCTTTGTCTGAAATCCTATAGTAGTTGTTTATTGCAGCTGCAATATTTGCAGGCATTCCTTCCTGCCCCCACAGATTGAATTTATCCATGATAGCCACCCCAGCATCAAATGCTTTCTGAGCAGCCCCGAATTTTTCCATACCCCCAGTTGATGACCAGGTGCCCCCATAAGATGAATTATAAAGCTGATAGATAATATCCATTATGGGGTCATTCTGTTGTTTGCCACCAGTAGGATCATTAAAATATAATGGGTTATTCAGGCCGTAGTTATAAACGGTCCAGGAATCATTATCCTCGGCTTCAGGATCCGCTGCATTGAACCTGCCCAGTACCGGATCATATTCCCTGAAAAAAGTGCTGTAGTAGTCAATAATACCACCAAAATCATCCTGCCATTCGGAACCGGCATTATACAGTTGTTTATTTGGTATAGCAGGTGTATACGCACCAGGCATGATCAACCCGAAGGCATAGTAGTCATTTTGCTGCTTAACCAGCGCCTGGCCGCTCCCGTTATCTTCAAAACTCACCCTTACATTCCCCAGTTGGTCGCTTAATAAATATTCGTATTTAATTTAATGATTTGAACTGGAATAAATATGAGGTTGATATATTTTGTCCACGAGTCATTACTCCATGCATTAATTAATCTTACTGTGCCAATTAGTTCCTGTCCTCTCAAAACCTGGTAAGGATGATGTAGTTTAATAGCTTTTATTACTGCTTCAATCATCGTAAATGCTAACTCTGCTTTAAAAGGCTTGTCATATTTAGCTTCTAAAAGAGTTTCGATTTTATAAACAAAGCTAAATTGCAGCTCTCCCGCATTCAGAAAAAGCCAATTTACTTTATCGTCCTCAGGTTGGCTCTGTTCGTCTAAAACATGGCTTCTTTTCAATGTTAGTTCAGCAACAAAATGATATTTCCTGTTCTCTGTAAGTATAATAATTTGATGAGGAATAATGAACCGTAAAGCTTCTTTATGGAATGCATATGCACCAATATCAACATGTGGGAACCGATATTGACTGGGGCTCCCAGGGAAATCATGATCTTCCACCCTCTATCTCCTGTCAATAAACTTCACAGCCTTCCGGCCCGATTCCGGAAACTGCATTTTTCGGATCTCGTCCTTATTTACATATCTGATATGCGGACTAACCCGCAGCCTTGCCTGGAGGTAGGCCCTGATTTTGCGGTCGGTTTCCTCACTATAGTTCACAGCTTCCAGGTGCAGCAAAACTTCATCCATTCCGATATCATTTGCGTAAACCTCCGCTACAAAATCTGCTATTTCCTCCATTTCAGTTAAAAGATCAAAAAGAGCCGGTGGATATAATGTGGTTCCCTTGAATTTGATCATCTGCTTCTTTCGGCCGATAACCGGCGTAAGCCTTACACTATTTCTTCCGCAACTGCATGGATCATTTACATACATGCACATATCGCCGGTCTTGTACCTGAGCAGGGGCATGGCTTCCACACCGAGCGTAGTAATGGTTACCTCGCCGGCTTCACCCGGACCTACCGGCTGATCCTGTTCATTCAGCACTTCAAGTATAAGAAGTTCAGGATTCAGATGACCACCCTTACCTGCAACGCATTCTGTAAAGGCTGTTTGCATTTCAGTGGAAGCATATGTTGAAAACAATTGAATATCCCAATGCTGGATTATTTTTTTCCCAAGCATATTGAACGAAAAATCGGTGTTGCGGATATTCTCCCCGATACATATTGCTTTCTTTACGGATGTTTTATTGATATCGATACCATGTTCCAGAGCAAACTGGATCAGCTTCACTATAAAAGATGGAACTGCTACAATCGCGGTCGGTTTTATTCTTTCAATAGTTTCCCATTGCAATGAAGGTACTCCCGGTCCGAGGCGGATAATTCCGGCTCCGAGCTTTCTGATACCGGAATAATAAGCCATACCAGCCATGAACTGACGATCAAGCGTAAGCATCAGCTGATAAATATCATCAGGTTGCCCGCCGGCGCAAACAAAAGAACAATATTCATTATAAGCAAGGCGGGTAAGATCATTCTCGGTCAGCATTATAGTGACCGGACTACCAAGGGTACCCGAAGTTGAACTATACTCAATAATTTTATTCCGTGGAACACATAAAAAATCCAGGTTCCGTTGCTGCAGGTCTTCCTTTGTTGTCACCGGAATTGATTTCAGGCCGTCGAGTCCGTTGATAGTGGCCGGTACAATCCCATTCTTTTCAAATAATTCGCGGTAAAACGGAGAATACTGCTGCAGATAGGGAAGCAATTGCTGCAGTTTTTTTTCCTGTAACTCAAGGATCGCTGGCCCAGACTGAAAAGATATTTCCGGAATATTCATTTTATATTTCGATAATGACAATAGCTGTTGCAACGGATTTGATATGTGACAATGAAACCGTGATTTTTTGCGATGCAATATTTGCTAATGTAATAGCCGTATTTCCGCTGAGTTTGATAGAGGGCCGGCCTTCGGAGTCGTGTACAATTTCAACTTCATTGAATGCGGTACCATTTTTCCAACCTGTACCGACTGCCTTGAAAAAAGCTTCCTTGGCAGCAAAGCGTGCCGCATAATGTTCGGCAGCATAAGTCATCCTGTCACAATATTCGATTTCCGCAGCTGAGAAAACAAGCTCACGAAAGCCCATATCTTTTCCGATCTTGGCCGCAACGCGTTCCACTTCGATCATATCTATGCCAATGCCACGGATCATTTTTTTAGTTTTTCCGGCTGCAGTTTTTTAATCTGTTCTTCGATATAATCTTTTTCCTTTTTTGTTGCAATTTCTTTTTGAAGAGCTCCCTGGTAAAACATCAATGCCTTAGCATAGTCGTTGTTCCTCGCACTCTCATCACCGGCCAGTACCCATGCATGATAATATGCGGGATTGGAATCCACAATACTATCAGCATTTACTTTTTCGTGTGCGGATATACGTTTGCGGTATCCCCGGAATCTTTCAAACTTAGCAAATGCCTCTGTATTGAGAAAATCATCCGCTCCTACTGAAAGCCGAACTTCTGCAATCTCATCATTATTCTGTTTACCTGCAAGATTGAAAACTTTATTGAGATCATAGGCAACAAATTCCCCGAGTTGCCAGGGATCCGTTGAAACCCAGACCAATCTTTTTTCAGGCTCAAATACAATGGAATGATGTGCGATAAGCTGATTGATGGATTTTTCATTACCCAATCCGATATCCGTATTCCCAACTCCCTTCCGGTCGCGTAATATGCGTATGGTTTTTTCAACTGTGTTTTTTCCATTTGAATCAAGGAGCTCCTGCAAACGACGATAACGGTATACTGATGCACTTTCGTTCATCTGCTCTTCATTCTCCTTTGATTTTAGTAATGAATTACCCTGGAAATGATTTGCACAGACTATAAAATCTCTGGCCGGATCGTACATGTCCATTGTATCCGGTGTTTTTTCAATAATTACCGCCTTGCGGTCAGCAGCAGAACCAATAAGAAAAGATTCGCTCACAAACATTTTACGGCTTGCTGCAATAGCCTTTGCCTGAGCGATATTATCCGCATACTGTAGTATTTCGCGCGCAACCAATGACACAGGAGTTGCTGAGCCAGAAGGGATATTGGTTTTTGCCGCATTGATGGTTACTGTAAGTCCTTTTTCATTCATTCCGGAAACAGCTCCTATGAATCCACCCCAGGTTACAGTCATAAACCTGTTTCCGGATTCAGGCTTGAAAAATGCCACTATTTTATCTTCTGCAAACTGATCACCTACATAAAAATCAAAATTCCTTCCGATGATCATGGTGCTGTCAGCCGACATACTGTTCCAGGTTCCGAATGAAGTACAGCCAACGAGAGCCATGCTTTGCAGCGCATGACCAATATCATGGGCAGCGTGGTAATTGAGTATGCGCTGGTAGGGTGTGCCGATATAAGCAAAATCTTTTGAAGCGGATCCCGATACACCATAGATCTCTTCACGATATTCCTCTTTCACATTTTTATCAAGATCGCGGTTAAACCAACCGACAAAATATTTGAGGAAATGCAGATAGAATTTTGAAGGTATCATTTTACCTATCTGATCATTAAACAACTCTTCCTGACGAACTACAAGTTCCTGGCTGAGTTTTCCATTTACCACACCCATCTGGTATGGATCACCTTCCACATACATTTCAAACAAACCGGAAGAACTTTTTCTGAACCAGTTTTTATTGAGCGTATAAAATCCATTACCATGATCTGTTCTTTGCAGTGAGTCAGCCTGATGATTTTTTATTGATGGGGGATTTGCCTTTGATACGATCACCAGGTAAATGAAGCCGGCCAGAAACAATAAAATAATTGCCGAAATCACATAGAACGACCATCTCAGAATATTTTTTCTTCTAGGCATTATTTATTTTTTCAATCACAGATTCATTTCCCATTATAGTGATGGTTGTTACAACACCACTCATAGTAGCACCTAATACACCATGGAGATTGAGATTCTGGCCAGTAAGAAAGAGGTTGGGAATCCGGGTACGTGCAGGGATCAGGGTTTTAAATGGTTCATTGTAGTCTTTTGCAATACCGTACATACTTCCGTCACCATTTCCGATATAATCCCGATAAGATAAAGGTGTTGCAACATAATAATCCACAATGCTTTCTTTCAGAAGTGGAAATCTCTCATAAACACAACTAAGCAATTTTTCAGCCCTTTCATGTTTAAATGTTTTATAATCATCACCGCGGTCGCATGGCTCATTGGTTGTATTTACAGTTGAAGCCCATTTTTCCACCTCCTTATAATGCATATAGGTAATCACGCTCGCTGATTCAGCGAATTCATGATTATCCTGCTGATGTGTATGAAATAATGCATACCCCAATGGCCAGTCAGCATCTGAATACTGGGCCATTGTCCATGCTTTTCCTTCACGCTGAAAGTAAACATTGTGCCGCATGTAAGGGACGGTGTTTTTTTTCAGCACGATATTTATTGTGAAGGAAGAGACGGTGTTTTCAGTCATTTTAATCCTGTTCCGGTAAGCAGCTTTCAGTTCCAGATTTCTCAGCAAATTGATGGTTTGCAAAGGATGAAGATTGGAAATAAATTGCTTCCCATAAATCCTGCTTCCATCAGCGAGCTCGGCATAGGCTGCCAATCCATCCTCACCTGCAATTGCTTTTACTTCCGCATTCCGTAAAATAACACCACCGGCATCCCTGATATTGGCCGCGAGAAATTTACTTATCTGGGAACCACCATTAATACATTTCCAGGAACTTTCTATATAGTGATTCTGAATCAGTGCATGTACATAAACAGGAGTTTTATCGCGCTGACCTGCATAGAGGATATTATTTCCGGCGAGCACAGCCTGAAGCTTCGGATTTTTTATATAGGATGCAATAAAGGTTTCGGTATCTGTTTCAAGCGATGATCCCTTTTCCTCAAATTTACCACCGGTCCTCAGGTTATACAATGGAAAACGGGAACAGATATCGCGGATCTCATCACAATAGGCTCTTAAATCATCTTCATCATCCGGAAAATCTTTTAGCAATGTAGAGATGAAATTCTCATAGCCTTGTGCAAATGAATATTCTTTCCGGTCATTCTCAATGATGATTTTGTCAAAACAGTTATCATCCATTCGCTCCAGTTTGAGCCTGTCCATCAGGCCCATGTACTGGAAGACTTTCCACAGATTCTGTCCTTTATCCAGGCCTCCGAGGTAGTGCACGCCAGAGTCGAATATTTTTTTGTCCCTTGCATAGGTTTGCAGGCAGCCGCCGAGTTGTTTGTTTTTTTCAATTATACATACCTGGTAGCCTTCCCTACTGAGAAGATCTCCGCATACGAGACCACCCATACCGCTTCCTATAATCACAATATCAAACTGCTGCATAATCCGGATCCTTTTCTTTTTTCAGGATAAACATCATATTTGAAGTATACTTCGACTGATCAATTTCTCTGATCTGAAGATTATAACGATTTGCAATTTCTCTTACAACATCGCCTGACATAAATGACAAGCCCAGGCTGCTGGTTTTATTGAAGCCAATAACACGGGTTGAAAAGAATTCTGTCAATACTGTACCTCTGTGCTTTTTCTCCAGATCACTGTTGCCATCCCGAACAATCACTATACCACCATTGTTCAGGTGGCCGATACATTTTTCAAGAAGGCTTTTCTGATCATCAGGCTGAAGGTAGTGCAGCATATCCGCCAATATGATGCAGTCATATCGTTCAAACCTGTATTTCATAATATCAGCAGATTCAAAGTTAATATTGCTGTGCCGGCTGAAACAATGATTGGCAGTCTCAATTTTTTCTTCATCGTAATCAACGCCTGTGATGATTCTTTCTGAAGAACAGAAATGCAGCATATAACTCATAAAACCATAACCACAACCGATATCAAGCACGCGGCCTTTAAGAGGCACAAGCTCATGGAATGGTTGATAGTTATTCTCGAGCCTGGTCTTGATGCGCATATACCATTCAAGAACCGGACCTTTATAAATGAAATTGTATTTTAACCTCTCACGGAAATAGGCAGGCGTTTCAGAAACAGATTTCAATTTTGTATATGCTGTTCTGAAATAACGGGCTACCTGCCTGGTTCGGTCGGCATAACCGCTTCCTAAATTCAGATCGCCAGGTTTTATCCGCGGAAGTATTTGCAATGTTATGGATCCATCTTTGAGAAGAAAGTCACCCTTCGTCATCGAATAGCCTGTTCCGTGAATAACTACAGGTACAATGTCGAGATTTAATTGTTCCGCCAGGAAAAACGCTCCTTTATGAAACCGTTTTATCGTTCCATCAACAGTTCTTGTACCCTCCGGAAATATTACAACGGAGTATCCTTTGCTTACCCGTTCAGCAATCCTTTCAATACCGTTTTCCACACCACTGGCAACTGGGAAATAATCAGCTATCCTTACGACTGCTCCAAATACGGGTGAATTCCACACCCATTTGTTTGTAAACAGGATTAATTTCGGATGAAGCATTATCATACAAAGGATATCAAGAAACGATTGATGATTGGCAATGATCACAGCCGGTTTACTAAAATCTTCGTTGCCTGAATTGATGATCTTCTTTTTGTTGTTTCCCATGATATACATCACCGACCAGCAATATTTCGAAATAATTGTATGATAAAAAAGTTTCACTGATTCGCGGGCAAATGGCCTGAACAGATACAATACCCAACCCAGTAGGGTACATAAAATACAACCGACTACGAAATAGCAGAATGCAAATACTGATACGAATAACCCTTTTGCAGTCCAGGGGAAATATTTCTTTTGCACCCTGTTTTTAATTAGTATCGAAAAAAGAAAAGGGATCATCACCTGTGCTATGAGGGCTACCGAAGCAATACCAATTATTGAGATCATTGCTATTGACCTCAATGCAGGATGTTTTGCAAAGATCAGCACACCCAAACCGGTAATGGTGGTAAGGGCGGAAAGAATGATTGAGGATTTAAATGAAGACAGATTTTTTCTGCCGGTTTTGTATTCGTTGATCAACCCGTCCAGAATGAATAAACTATAATCGTCGCCCAATGCAAAAACAAGAGCCGATATAATGATATTGACTATGTTGAATTTCAGACCGGCAAT
>JAATGW010000804.1 GCA_015654495.1 Chitinophagales bacterium | reverse complement strand
TATCTCGATCGTCTCAGCGAAAATATCACCTATAACGCTACAGGATGGAAGAACATTCCCAAAGTCTCAAGTGACCAGTATTCATCCTTAATTGGCATTCCCCTAGCCCACAAGTTATCGCCGGGCAACACCACATTTACAGCCTCAACCACCTATCTTGACCTTAATTGTTTCAACATCAGCCGTGGGGCACCCATTGCTCCAGGCGTGAAACAGCCTGATGGGAAAACTTGGACCGGCCTCAATAACAAAAATACCAGCACCTTTTTCATTGCCGCCGACGGCTTCATCGTAGCCAACGAAACCCTCGAATCGCCCTCCCATAGCATTACCGCCTTTGAGGGTGCCACCAATGCCTCTTTCATTCCAGGCCCCTGGAAGAACAAAAGATCGTCATGGCCGTTAGTGGAAAATCTCGCCAGCGGCTGTATAGTTGCATACCTGATATTAACACCAGCCGTTTTTAAATTCACCGGCAGTATAGCAGTTGTCTGACCTTTTAACAAGATATCTCCTTTTGCAGGAATCGTAAACGGGCCTCCTTCCAGATTCAAACGAAGTCTGAATTTTTTATCCGGCTGCTCTACCCTCACCTGCGTATTGTTCAGAAAAATAAATCCGCTATCACCGGTAAATCTGCCAATATATCTTAGTGTATCCTTATCGGTCTGCCGTACTACTTTTATCTGAGGCTGAACAGGATTTGCTGCTGCGAGCCCCTCTCCAAAATCATTGATGAAGTGATGTAATATTTTAAGGTATTTATAGGAAGCGCGTGGCAGTCCGAATTCATCCAGCGGTGCCTGAAAATCGTATGACTCCGGCAATCCCGGCTCTTTCAGACCCGGCATCTGTGTGCCACCCTGGAACATATAATATCCTATCAGATTCATTCCGCGGCCAAGTTGATTTTGCAGGTGTGCTTCTACAACAGCAGGCTCAACAGTAAAGCGGTTATTATAGGTCATTTGGCTCCCTGCGCCCTGTTCACACAACCCGCGTGGATATTGTTCAGGGTCGTAATACAAACGTCCAAGATCAGCAGTTAAAATCCATTGGTCATTCGCGTACAAAAAATCTTTGGTTGGTCCGCCACCCGCACGCTCCCAGCCCCGGTATGGATAACCGCCCTGCAGTGGCAATGCTTCGAAATTTTTATCGTCAAAAACAGTATTGGCAGTTATACTAAAATACACGGGCCTGATGCCATTTTCGATTGCCATTTTTTTCAGAACTCCGATATGCTTCGGCTGCCCTGATGCATATTCATTTTCCAGCTGTGCTCCAATGATAGGGCCACCTTCCGAAAAATAAAGTCCCTTTGTTTGCCGCCCGATTTCAGCGAATAATTTCTCACATTCGGCAAGGTACGCGGGATCGTTACTTCGAGTATTTTTCATTGACTCAATCCATTGCGGAAATCCGCCATAAAGCTGCTCACCATGGCTCCAGGGTCCGCAACGCAACCAAACCAATAAACCGTGTTTCTGACAAAGTGAAATGAATTTTCTCAGATCCCTGTTCCCTTCCCAGTTCCAGACGCCTTTGGGGTTTTCGTGTGCATTCCAGAAAACATAAGTAGCTACTATGCTTATCCCGCAAGCTTTCATTTTTGCCAGCTGTTCCTCCCAGTACTGATCAGGAAAACGGATATAATGAAACTCGCCCATGACTGGCAACCAGGGTTTGCCATTCTTCTCAAAATACCTGTTGTTCACAGCCAGGCTTATTCCCTTCGGATCTGAACCTTGCATATTGATTACCTGCAATGGTTGTGAGGATGCGTTTTTCACATCCAGCACATAATCTGTAATCTGCGCACCAGCATTTATTGAAAATCCGAATAAGAAAAATAGGCTTAAAATGGATCGACTGAGGTTCATGAATCCAGGAATATTGTCTGGTAATGTTGTTCCCGGGAAAGATGATAATGCCTTCCTCTCCCGAAAAGTTAATCAACTCAAAGATGAATATATCGCTAAAGCTGATCAATAGACGCGATCCCTAAAAAGATGGATAAAATGATGACCGCAGTTTTAAATTGGAAATCCCTATCTGAACAGCTGGCGCAAACATGCTACGAGAATAAATGTAGATCAGGCATCTGAAATATTTTGTAGATATATTTATTTCTCACCGGGTTTGCTATTGGAGGTAATTTGTGATATTGTACTTTTTTCCTTTGACTGTTTCCAACACAAAATCTTTTTTGCCATATTTTATTTTACAGCTACCGCCATTCCGGGATAAAATAAAAGCGTTTTCGATTTTGTTATTTTTCCAGCTGATGTCAACTACAAAATTTCCTCTTGCTACCAATCCTGTTATTTTCCCCTGCTGCCATCGGCCAGGCAGAGCGGGCAATAATTCAATGAACCCGTCCTGACTTTGTAATAACATCTCTGCGATACCGGCGGTGGCTCCAAAATTTCCATCGATCTGGAATGGCGGACAGGCGTCAAACAAATTGTAATAGCTACCGCCATCGTCGTTTTGTGCACGCGGACCTTCCAGCGGACGAAGTAAATTGTTTAACAAATCGAGGGCCCGGTCGCCTTCATGAAGCCTTGCCCAAAAAGCCATTTTCCAGGCCAGGGACCACCCGTTAGCACCGTCTCCACGGGCTTCAAGCGACTTACGCGCTGCGCTAGCAAGTTCGGGCGTATTTGCTACTGAGATTTCATCTCCGGGAAACAACGCAAAAAGATGAGAAACATGCCGGTGTTTCGGCTCAACTTCTTTGAACTCGCTTGCCCACTCCATTAGCCTTCCATCAGATCCGATGGTTGGTCGGGCGAGCCGCGACTGCATTTTTTTTAGTTGTACAAAAAATAAACTGTTTCTATCGAGATTTAGAGATTCAGCTGCCGTTAGTGTGTTCTTAAACAGATTGTATATTACTTCCTGGTCGTGTGCAGGCCCCATACTTATCTGGGCCCGGCTTCCATCGGGAGCGATAAAAGTATTTTCCGGTGATGAGGCCGGACCTGAAACCAGTTTGCCCGTTACCGGATCGACAACCAACCAATCGAAATAAAACCGGCAGGATTCTTGGAGAACCGGCCAAACCGATTTCAGGTATACTTTGTCGCCTGTAAATGCATAATGCTCCCACAAATGCTGGCAAATCCATGCCGTGGCCGCAACATGTAAGCCCCAACTGGGATGCTCACCAGGCGCCGTGTATCCCCAAACGTTAGTTATGGGATGGACGCACCAGCCGTTCATGTCATATTGAATTTTTGCAGTACGCGTTCCGGGTTTCACC
>JAATGW010000612.1 GCA_015654495.1 Chitinophagales bacterium | reverse complement strand
TAGAAAAATCTTTCATGATTGATTTTAGTATATAGTTTTTTCTGCCGGGAAGTCGGGATGACGGGATGGAGAAGAAATACAAGATATTATTTAATCCCGCCTGCTTTCCGGCTCCCCCTTACCGGCAAAAGAAGGAAGTTATATAGTAGTAGATAACAGCCGGCGTTTGGAGATTAGAAGTCTAAACTATCTGTTTCT
The DNA here is from genome assembly GCA_015654495.1 of Chitinophagales bacterium. Taxonomy (GTDB): domain Bacteria; phylum Bacteroidota; class Bacteroidia; order Chitinophagales; family Chitinophagaceae; genus Pollutibacter. The sequence goes on along the minus strand of JAATGW010000612.1, from coordinate 2,359 downwards.
GTTTTCTGTTACTGTTTCTCCTCTTTTCTCTTTCTCTTTCTCTTGCTCTTGCTCTTGCTGTGTGTCTGGTTTCCGGCTTTGGCTTCTGACTCCAGTCTCCAGACTCCCGACTTCTTATTATCTTTGCTGCAGTTTATGATTTTGCCCGGTATGCAACCGGGTTTCACCGGGAAACCGGAAGAATTAAAATCTTTTTATGGCATTACACAACCGCATTTCCCGCAAGGAACTGAAACTACTTGCTCAACAGGATAAGACTCCGCGCACAACAATATCATTTTATCAGTATACACCTGTTGATGACCCAAAATCCTGCAGGGATAGCTGGTACAGAAGCCTGGAGCCGCTGAAAGTATTTGGCCGGATCTATATTGCACATGAAGGTGTAAATGCTCAGATAAGCGTGCCCGATCATGCAATGGAAAATTTCATTTCCTTTTTATATGGGGAACCGGGCTTCAATGGAACAAGGCTGAATAAAGCGATTGACGATAACCAGCAGTCGTTTTATGTACTCGATATCAAAGTAAGAAATAAAATTGTTGCTGATGGTATTGAAGACGCTGGTTTTAATATGCAGAATAAAGGCAGGTACGTAAATGCGGAGAAATTTAATGAACTGGCCAAAGATCCTTCCACCATCCTGGTTGATATGCGGAATCATTATGAATTTGAGGTAGGTCATTTCAGCAATGCTATTGAAGTACCCAGTGATACTTTTCGCGATCAGTTGCCAATGGCTGTTGATATGTTGAAGGAAAATAAAGAACAGAACATCATCATGTATTGCACCGGCGGTATCCGTTGTGAGAAAGCAAGTGCCTGGATGCTGCATAATGGGTTTAAAAATGTTTTTCACCTGGAAGGCGGCATTATCAATTATGTTCGCGAATCGGGAGAAAAAAACCTGGAGAATAAATTTATAGGAAAAAATTTTGTTTTTGATGAAAGGCTGGGGGAGCGGATTACTAATGATATACTCGCGCATTGCCATACCTGTGGCCAAGCCTGCGACACGCATGTGAACTGCGCAAACAGCGGCTGTCATTTATTGTTTATCCAGTGTGAGGAATGCAAAACAAAGTTGCAGGGATGCTGCAGTACGGCTTGTGCAGAAATTATTTCATTGCCTGAAGAAATTCAGAAAGAGCAAAGAAAAGGAATTGATAAGGGCCGTAATGTTTTCAATAAATCAAGGGACCGGATCCAGCGTTTAAAGCCAGGCGCCGGAAATAAACAATAAAACATCAGAAATTATCTGCGAAAAACCGTTTGGTACCAATCCATCGGATTAAAAGGTAAATCGCCAGACCAAGCGGACCCATCAGGAAAGTAAAAATCAGGCAGACTAACACGAATCCGTAGGCGATTCCATGCTGTACGGCATTTCTGCGGATAAATATTCCGGCCATGAGGTCAAATGCGAGGTAATGGATCCAGCCTGCTGCTAGAATATATTTATTCTGAAACAATGTTGCTACCCCGTTCAGGCTGCCAAAGTTTTTAAGATCAAAAGGATGGAAATTCTGGAATGCCAGCCATGCATAAACGCCACAGAGTGCAAGAACGATGATGTTTATCAGAATTTTGTCAGCCTTGTATTCAGCCGGAACCAAAACAAGAATCAACCATGCGACCATGGCAAGGTTATTCGACAACTGGAAAATGGTTTCTGGAGTCATGTGAGGATCGTATGACGGAATTTATTTTAAGAAGAATTTGATTGCTTCTCCGGATATGACATGCAGGCAATTTCCCTGTACTATTTTCGCGTCAGAAGGCTGCCGGCTCTATCTTTAAAAAGGCATGAGTAGTCAAATGGACTATTGGTCTGCTTAGTGAACTCCCAACTTTTTCAGACTGGCTGTTACCAATTCAAAGGTTTCATTTTTACTTAATGACTGAGGCTGAAATTTTGTACCTGTTACTTTTTCAAACAACTCGATATATCTTTCTGAAATAGTTTTAATCCAGTCTTCTGTCATTTCAGGAACTGTTTGCCCCTCCTTACCCATGAAATTATTTGCAATCAGCCATTCGCGGACAAACTCCTTGGACAATTGTTTTTGGCGTTCACCCTTTTGCTGGCGTTCCTCAAACCCGTCGGCGTAAAAATACCGGGAGGAATCCGGGGTGTGGATCTCGTCCATGAGATAGATCTCGTCCCCGATCTTGCCAAATTCGTATTTGGTATCGACCAGGATCAGCCCGCGTTTGGCGGCGATCTCCCGGCCCCTTGCAAACAGCGCCAGCGTATATTTGTCAAGCTGGGCGTAGTCCTCCGCCGGGACGATACCCTTGGCTATAATGTCTTCCCTGGAGATGTCTTCATCATGTCCCTCTTCGGCTTTGGTGCTGG
>JAATGW010000476.1 GCA_015654495.1 Chitinophagales bacterium | reverse complement strand
GATGCAGCGTTTTGGTGGTATGCAATCGGAGTGATTGCCAGTCTGGACTGCTCGGAGGATCGACGCAGGGATGATGGTGCAGGTGCCTGACGCACTTCGTGCTTCTCACATGGGTAACTCCAAGCGTAGGAAGAACGAGTTGCAAGTCTTTCGAAGCCGGAATGGGGTTCGGTGCGAGTCTTATGCCTTATCTTATTGACGTGAAATTAACTTGTCACGCTCTCTCAAACTGGCCCCTGCATTTCACCGTCGTAGTCTTCTCTCTCCAAGGACTAGTCACAAGCGCAGTGCAGGACCCGCAATGCTCTATGTTTCAAGCCAGCATTAGTTACGAAAGTTGCGCAGCATTGACTGATCGTTGTGATGTGGCGTCCATGCGGACTCAAGTGCGCCGCTGCTTTGCGCGCCATAAAACTCTCCACCACGGGGCCACCACCGCAAAGAAGAGGTGCGCTAAGGGCATGAACCACTCACGGCTCAGCGCACTTGTTGACGCTGTTGTCAGACCCATGTTTTCTTCGGGATCGCGGGTCGTGGAGCCATCGCGGCCTAAGCAGCAGGGAACAGCAATTGGCATTTTAGGCTTTACGCCAACAACGTTCGCCCGGCGTTTACCGGGATCGTCAGGGACAGGCGCGGCGGCAGTTTTGATTTATCCATCAAAACATTTACTGGTCATTAACGACAGTCCCAAAGAATTCTCGGTTTCTTTACATATCAACCTGCAATGATTAATGCCATTGCGATAGACGACGAGCCTTTAGCACTTAAAGTGATCCAATCGTTATGCGATAAAAGTGCGGGTATAAATCTGCAAAGAACCTTTACAAAGCCCACAGAAGCCTTAAAGCATTTACGGAAATTCCCTGCCGACTTAATTTTCTGTGACATACAAATGCCTGCTATGACGGGAATTAATTTAGTAAAGTCATTACAGCAGAATACCATGGTGATTTTTACTACGGCATACAGCGAATATGCAGCAATCAGCTACGAACTGAATGCCGTTGACTATTTACTTAAACCTGTCAACCAGAAGCGTTTTACCCAGGCAGTTGCCAAAGCGCAGGAATATTTCGATTACATCAATAAAAAAGACCAGGGCGCAGAAAAATATATTTTTGTCCGCGCTGATTTCAGCCTGGTAAAAATTCCCCTGGCTGATATTCTATATATTGAAGGCCTGGCTGACTATCTTAAGATTCATATCAAAGAACGGAAAACCATTGTGGCAAGGATGCCTATGAAAGAAATGATGGAGAAATTACCTTCAGCTGATTTCATTCGTGTGCATCGCAGTTTCATACTGCCGTTTAGCAAAATTGAAGCGGTAAGAGGAACAACAATTTTTATAAATGACAAGGAATTTCCTATCGGAAGAACATATAACGAAGAGTTTTTCAATCGTTATTCTTCCTGATATTTTTCATCATCCGGAACCGCATCTACAGGCTTCCGGGAAAAGCTTTTTTACATTCATCGCTTAGTTTATTCCCTTCTTCTCAATAATTTTTACGGGGACTTTTTTGAATAGACATTTGTATCGCTAATCATAATATTGATTTGCGAAAGCAAAAGCACACGCAAAAACCCCTTATCCTGCTTCATGAATATGAATACGAAAACAATTGTAACCAGCATTATGCTATTATTTAGCGCAACCCAAATATTTGCGCAATCGAAATACACCATCAGCGGAACGGTATCAGAAAAGAAAAATGGCGAGACAGTGATCGGGGCTTCTGTATACGTTAAAGACAACAGGAGTGCAAGCGTTATCACACACGCATATGGATTTTACTCTATTACGCTCCCGGAAGGTAAGTATCAATTGATCTTTACGATGGTAGGATACCAGAATGATACCATTGAAATTAGCCTGAAGGCAAACCTGCAGCTCAACAGGCCATTGACCGAAAAACCAAAAGAGTTATCCGAGGTCATTATTAAATCAAAAAAAGCGAATGATAACCTGTTGAAACCACAGATAGGAGTGGAAAAACTCAATGTAGCCAGCATTGCAAAACTCCCGGTGATATTTGGTGAAAAAGATATTCTTAAAACAGCACAGTTGCTGCCAGGGATAAAATCTGCGGGAGAAGGTAACAGCGGATTTTTTGTGCGGGGTGGTGCTGCAGACCAAAACCTGATATTACTGGATGAAGCTCCGGTTTATAATGCTTCTCATCTGCTGGGTTTCTTCAGCACATTTAACAGCGATGCACTGAAAGATGTAACTATTATCAAGGGGAACAGTCCTGCACAATACGGCGGACGTTTGTCATCAGTGATGGATGTGAAAATGAAGGATGGCAACAATAAAAATTTCAATGTCACCGGAGGAATAGGATTAATAAGCAGTCGCGTGAGTGTTGAAAGCCCCTTTGCAAAAGAAAAAGGTTCATTTATTGTTTCCGGAAGAAGAACTTATGCAGATCTATTTCTTAAACTATCCGAAGATAATAAAGAAAACAGCATGTACTTCTATGACCTGAATGCCAAAATCAATTACAGAATCAATAACAAAAACAGGATTTTCATTTCAGGATATCTTGGCAGGGATGTTCTGGCTCTGGGAAAATCTTTCGGAGTTGAATGGGGAAATAAAACTGCAACGGTCAGGTGGAACAGCGTGATCAACCCTAAATTGTTTTCGAACACTTCATTTATTTACAGCGATTACAATTACAAAATGAATTTCGGCACCAGCAGCAGTGAAACACGTATGAACTCCGAAATTCAGGACTTCAATTTAAAAGAAGAATTACAATTCTATCTCAATTCGAAAAACACATTGAAACTTGGTTTTAACAGCATCAGGCATAAGATCACACCAACCAGAATATCCGGCCAGAATACATCAGCGCCGGAAAAGAAAGGCCGGCTCTCTTTGGAAAATGCAGTCTTTATAAACAATACCTGGCAGGCAACGGAAAAGTTTACACTTGATTATGGTCTTCGCCTGTCTGCCTACACTATACTTGGTGGCGACACTTACAATATTTACAATAATGGGGTACTAATGGACAGCGTGGTACTGGCTTCCGGAAAATTTGGTAAAACCTATTTGAACGTTGAGCCAAGAATTCAATTCAACTATCTTTTAAATGAGGTAAGCAGTATTAAAGGTGGTTATGCACGTAATACACAACATCTGCATCTGCTCAGCAATAGCACAAGCAGTTCACCAACTGATCAATGGATTGGCGACAGTTATAATATAAAACCTGAAATAAGTGATCAGTTCAGCCTCGGATACTCGAGGAATTTCAGGGATAATAGTTATCAGACAGGTGTTGAAATCTATTATAAGACTATGAAAAATCAGATTGACTACAAAGACGGCGCCGATATCAATACCGTTCCGGATATAGAAAGTGAATTACTCTATGGAAAAGGCCGGGCTTTTGGTGCAGAATTTTTGATTAAGAAACTACAGGGAAAATTAACAGGCTGGATTGGTTATACCCTTTCCAAAACGGAGAGAAAAATAAATGGCATCAACAACAATAACTGGTATAATGCAAAGCAGGATCGCACACATGATATTTCAGTAGTTGGTGTGTATCAGCTTACTCCTAAATGGTCTATCTCCGGAGTGTTTGTTTACGGCACCGGCAGCGCCGTGACTTACCCCAGCGGTAAATATGAAGTAAACGGGCAAACCACTTTTTATTACTCAGAACGTAATGGGTACCGGATGCCTGCTTATCATAGAATGGATATAGGTGCAACTTACACTAAAAAGAAAAGAAACAACCGTGAATCCTCCTGGAACTTCAGTCTCTATAATGTTTACGGAAGAGAAAACGCATATACGATTTCATTTGCCGACAGTGAAACTGATCCCACGAAAACTGTTGCCACCCAAACTTCACTGTTTCGCTGGGTTCCATCTGTCACCTACAATTTCAAATTTTGAAGAAACAAAATGCATAAAATAATTTTCGCGGGAATCGTGCTGATGGTATTATTCACTTCCTGCACAAAAGAAATCGATATTAACCTGAATAATGCTTCCCCACAAATAGTAATAGAAGGCCATATAACAAATGAGGCAGGCCCGTATTCAGTAAAAATCAGCAAAACGGTAAACTTTTCCGAACCTAACAATTATCCGCCTGTAAGTAGTGCTTCAGTTGTCATATCAGATAATACGGGAATTGTTGATACCCTAACGGAAACTTCCCCAGGTTTATACAAAACATCGGTACTGTCAGGAATTCCCGGCAGAACGTATTCGCTTAATGTGAAAGTAGAAGGAAAAAATTTCAACGCTATATCTACCTTGCCGCAGGTGGTGAATCTCGATTCGCTCGCTTTTGAATTGTTTACCAGTTCGGGAAATTCAGCGGAAAACTCATACCTGACCCTCCCGGTATTTACAGACCCCGACAGCATCGGAAATGCCTATCAGTTTATACAGACCGTAAATGGCAAGCTCGACAAAACAATTTTTGTGCTGAACGACAACACCTTCAATGGTTTAAAAAATGATCAGCTCCTGTTTAATCCGGATGCTGAAATAAAATCCGGTGATACAGTATCAGTAGAATTTCGTTGCATTGATCAAAGTACTTACGCATATTTCTACACGCTTTCCCAGATTAATGATGGCCCTTTCAGCATAACGCCAACAAATCCACCAAATAATATTACGGGTAGTCTTGCCCTGGGAATTTTCACTGCACATACAGTGCAGAAAATAAGTCAGGTTGTAAAATAAAACCGATCAATGAAACACTCAAAATAAAATCTGATGTTAGAACAATCCAAACAGATAGATATGAGTATCACCATATCTGATTTCTGGGATTCAAACTATTATAATCACCCGCCCTTAACGGCTGAAATGGTTTCTACAGCAGAAAAAACACTGAACGCAAAATTACCGGACCTTTTAATTGTGCTGCTTACAATTCAAAATGGTGGTTACACCAGGGGATTCGCTTTTCCGATGGTTCAAAAAACAAAATCTGCCGAAAATCATATACCGGTTTCAGAATTGTTTGGCATAGTGACAGACAAAAACATTATAACCGCGCAGAACATTCTTGAAAGTGAGTGTATATCAGAAGAATGGGGTCTTCCCGAAAAACAAATTCTATTGGCAGGTGACGGGCATTGGTGGATTACACTTGACTACCGGAAAGGGAATATCCCCGGAGTGAGGTGGTTTGATGTTGAATTTGGCGAGGATATGCACATAGCAAACAGTTTTGATGAATTTATTGCAGGACTTGTGCCCGGCGATGAATTTGTTGATGATTGAAATACAGCCTCAATAATTTACTCTGTCTTGTTTCGATTGGTAGTACTGATTTCTCTTATCCGATCCTCGAGATCGGAAATATATTCTTCCGGGTCCAGTTCTTTTTTTTCCAGGTTAATCCTTCTTGCTTCGTTAAAAATTGTTTCAAAGCTAAGTTGTAAGGAAATCAATACATCTCTCCAAAAACCCGCTCTTTGAGCATCACTATGACAAGGGCCATCGACATTATTTTTGAATCTATCCGGGTCAATTACAAACAACTCTGTTATGTCAAGTCCGATTTGTTTTGCTTTTTCCTGCAAGGCTTCCCGTTGATGCCAATTATCAAACCAATGTTCACCATAATCATTGTCGAGGGAAAAAAACCTTCCAATCCAAACAGTTTCATGCCACTCAGTTAATCCCAGTGTGCCAGCAATTAATTTATACTCCGGGTTTACAACAAAACATTTCAGGTCTTCCAGATAATTAAAAATTTTGACCATCATATGAAACTATTTACCGTATCCGGAAATCTTTTACCTTCGTCGGAAGTTGATCTGTCTTGTGGTGTGTGTAAATCATGCAATTTATTCCAACTTTTAATCTTTCTTCCTCCTGCTTTCCTGGTCTTTGTTTATCTTTTTAATAGTAGACATCGGGAGCACCAACAGCGTATCCGTTAAACAGTTCCAGATATTTAAATATTCTTTAGAAACAACATTGTGTTGTTTCCAGTTTGTAAATTTTTCATAAAGCATAAGTGTGCATATGTCGGTTGCAGTGATGAAATCTCCGGTTTCAGGCAGGTGTATGTGAATTGTGCCTTCAACAACTTTTCCGTCTTCCATCTTTTCATCAAAGTTAATTGGAATGATATTCCGGTGCAGTTGCTTTTTACTTGTCAGCTTGTTGTTATTGTCAAATGTCAGCAGGTAGTCGTTGCCGAATATGATGACCCCATTTTTCTCCGGCCCTGTAATTACATAGACTTTTCTTTCCTGGCCGTTTATCAACGGAATAAGATTGAAATTGGTGTTCTCATAAGATTTAAAAATTGTATCCGAATTGATTTCAGCAAAAGCTATTTTTCTGATCTCATACAGATCACGTTCAATTGGAGTAAAGTCTCTTTTAGTCAGTTCTGTAATTGCTGTTTTTGTGTTATAGGTGCTGTCAAAGGAAACTGTTCCGATCACGCTGGGCTGCTCCGATTTTGAAAAGAAAATACATTTTGCAACGCCGTTATCCGAATAGGAAAAATAACCGCCTATTCCGGACCTGTCCTTATATTTTTCTAAAAATAAGTCTGTACCGTACCAGGATGCCATTTCCGACCTGTAGAGTCGTTTGCCTTCCTGAACAATCGGTTGAGCTTCTTCGGTAGGGGTGGTTTGCCCAAATAAATTGACGCTTAAAATGGTAAGAAAAACAGAAACAAATGGTTTCATTGTAAAGATGGGTGTTTGTTAATCCTGCAACAGCCACGCAATTGTGCAGTAAAATTTAGATTTTTCAGTCAGGGCGCGTGAACAAAATACTAGCTTAAAATTGAAATGACAAGCGCAACATATTCAAGAGAGTATCACAGCCTTCTGATCATAGATGGATTTCGTTGAATTGATGTCTTGCTGGTCGGATAGCCTGAAGCAGCAGTCCGTTGCAATGTTTCACGTACAGCCATTGTCTATTCATACCTGATGTATTTATTAATTAAATGCAAGACAAGAAAAATAACAAATCCACCAAATAAACATTTATTGATGATCAGGTCCAAACGTCTTCGTGGGAGTTTATGATCCGGGTACTGCAAATCCCAATTTTGTTTATTGGCTATTTCTGTCAGAATTCGTGGTGTTATCGGAATTCGGCTAACCCTTGCATTTGGTGGCTTAAAGAACAATCCTCCTATATTGCTTCCTTCTTCGTTTGCATGAAAATACCAAAGATAGGAGCTCATGTTTATTTGATACGTTGCGGCGATTAAATCTATCAAATCATGAAAATCATCTCCAGAAACGCGGAGATCTTTGTAAATATCAGAATTGAAGTCTACATGCCTGCAACCTGTAAATTCTTTAATCAAATCGATTATTTCATCCTCCGTTACCATGATTTAATAAATTCTTAATCGGAAAATTATCTCCAGATGTTATAAAATATGTGAGCAACTGTCCGGGACCCGATGCCGCAAGGTCTTTGCATATATGTGAAACCAGTGCTAAATTAACCGTTAATTATATCAATCCCGTTTACTGTACTTCGTTCTATGTCTCTATGATGTTTCCATTTTATGTGGTTCAAAAAACCTTCGAGTACGGACGGAATTTGCACCACATAGATATATAGTACACATAGTTTAACACATAGAAAACCTTGAACCTTAAACAATGTTGTAGTCTTTGGTATCCAAACAAAACCACCTTGATATGTATTCGTCAGATTTTTAAATATGTTGCCAGTTGTCCCTGCTCATCCGCCTCAATTGCCTTTTTCAACTCGGAATTTAATTTGACATTATTCTTCTGATCCTTCGCATAAGCAATGATGAGTTTTACCGCATTGAGTTTAATTTTATTCTGATCTTTTGAATCTGCCTTATTTTCCAGAACATATTTAGCCATTGCAGCCATATACAGTCCTAAAAGGTCGTCATTCTTTTTTGCAAATTTTGTCGCCTGCTCATCCAGAGTAAAATTATAATCAGGTGTTCCCGACATCCACTTAATAATGTACTGGAGTGATTTCAACCTGTCGAGGTTGTCTTTCGCAAGGGGGGTAGAAAGAAGAAAGTTAGATGCCTGCAGGGCTGCATCATCCGTAGTGGAATTGAAATCTTCTTTTTGTTCGATTTTAATTGCATCAAAGTCGGGTAAATTCTGGGCAAGAGAGATGTTTGACAAGAGTCCGAATAATAATCCGAAAATCAGTGTTTTCATTTTTCAGAGGTTTTTTGTTTTAAAACGGTCAGGGTATCTGCGCAGTATATTTATTTATAATTCGTCTGCCGGGTGACCGGCCATAAAAGTATAAACTAAATTCGGGACTCACAAGGTCGGAAAACTGAAATCAAAACCCAGAGTGAGCGGCTAAATGTTTTTGAACTAAATTCAGGTTCAAAACGATATTCTCCATATGAAAGGTTTAATGATGGACTATCAACTTACTATTCCTACCATTCTGCGAAGGGCAGAGTCCATGTTTTCTCACAAGGAAATTATCACCCGCTTACCGGATAAAAGCATTCACAGATACAGTTATAAGGAGTTTTCATTCCGGGTGAAGAATTTAGCTACTGCTTTAGTTAAAATGGGTATTGCGGAAGGTGATCGGGTAGCTACCCTGAGCTGGAATCATTACCAACACCTTGAAGCCTATTTTGCGGTTCCATGTATCGGAGCAGTATTGCATCCGCTCAATATCAGATTAAATCACGATGACCTGGGATATATAGTTAATCATGCGGAAGATAAAATCCTCATCGTGGATCAGGTACTATTGCCATTGTTGGAGAAATTTAAATCTACGGTACATCTATCTAAAGTAATTGTGATTCTGCAAACAGATG
>JAATGW010000803.1 GCA_015654495.1 Chitinophagales bacterium | reverse complement strand
GCTTTCAAGATAAAACCAAAGTACGATGCTAAATGGAGTGGTGGTCATTTTGCCTTCGGGGTCAGCAATTTTTATGTAATCATCAATTCCATCAAGTCGAAATGCGCGATTTGCTACCCCGAATCTATCCGTCGTTAATACCGGCCCGTTTGTTGGTACACCATGGTTCCCATTTCCGCTTGCATCGTTTGCATTTCCATTAAAAGGCAGATATGTAATTAATCCATCTGTAAGATTCACCTGCGCGAAAAGACTTATGCAGAAAAAGCATAATATTCCGGAGAGGAAAAGTCGTTTTCCAAGGTTAATAATTCTCATTGTACAGTCTCAGAGCAATACGTAAGTGGACTTATTTTTTTCTCGCTACACAAACATAATTCAAAGTGAGCAAATCATCTTTTTCCAGTGAATCTAATAAACGGTAAAAACAGTTATAGATTATACGCAAACCACTGTATTTAACAATAAGCTTATATATAGTCGCCAGTCCCGGCCTTTTTCTAAATGCAGACCACATAATATTAACCCTCATCTGCCCAATCGCAGCCCATTTTCCTCCGTTAGGCTTTATTTCGACTTTTTCAAAGCCATATTTTTCCATTAGAAATGCTATTCCATATTTTGTAAACCGGAAAAAATCATGTGGTTCCTCATGTAATTCCCACGTAAAAGGTACTGAAAAAATAAAATATCCACCAGGTTTTAGTACTCTGCTCACCTCTGAAAATGCCATCTGGTGGTCGTTAACATGTTCAAATACCTGAGTCGAGAAGACGGTATCAAAATGAGCATCACCAAAATTTAGATTTGTTGCCGGGCAAATAACATCAACAAGAAATTTGCTTGATTGTACCACATCGCAGCCAGTATATGAGATGTAAGTCTTAAAGAGAGACAGGTATGGTTTATTTCCACAACCAACATCAAGAATATTTCCTGATGCATAGGATTCAATTACCCTTCTTAGTTCGGGAAAGAGATAATGATATACCAGATAACTGCTGCTGTTTATGGAAGTGTCAGGTCTTTCCAGTCTTTTTGCACCAACCTTTCTATCCTCATTCATTTTTTATTTTTTGGAGATTTTCTTCCATGCAGCAGATAGCTTCCAGTTTATGAAAGAGATGATCCTGCTTCTTTCTTTCAGTTCCTCATTCCTGTACTTCCATAACAAAGGATGAATTCTAAAAAGACAATCAGGATTCGTGTTTTTGGCAGCATCACTTAATTGTGGATACATTGCGATCCTTTCAGGGTTTACATAAATCAGAATATTCTGTCGATACCACCATTCAATCTGATCATTATTCCAGATAATATTTCTTAAAATATCCACCGGAATAAAATTTCTTTTGGAAAACAACCCTGCCCAGAACTCTGGTGCCTGTTCGTTAATATGATATGTACCTCGCTGATGAAGATTTGCAGAGGAAAAGATTATAATGTCGCCATGATTAACAAGATTATCAACCAGAATCTGCGATGCTTCCCGCGGCAGATGCTCTCCCACTTCAAGGCACATCACAAGGTCAAATTTTCTATGAAGATTAAATTCCTTTTTTAAGTCTTTTGCGATGAAATCTTCATTCGGAATTATTAATTGTATGAGATTTACATATTCGCCATCAATTCCTTTAATATCCTTAATAGAAAACTGATCCTTCCACACTCTCAACCAGGTACCAACACCACAGCCTACATCAAGAACTGATTTAGGATGAACCAATGAATTAATTATTGGCACCACCGCTTTTGCGGATAAAAAAGATCCATCTACCTGACTGTCATAAAACCTTTCATCATATTTTTTCGCTTCGATCATTTCAGAGTCCGTTTCTTATTTTGTTTGAACTTAAAAGTTTGTTGTAGTAAGATGGAAAGTACGTTCTTATTATAAGTTTAAAAATGAAGTTTACAGGATTCGCCCGAAATCTTTCCACCAGGAAATCGGTGACATAGCCGATACCCATTTTATCAGAATATTTTGAATAAATATAGTTTTCAATCCGGTTAGTCCTCGCTTTATTGTTATATACTGATTTTGCCATCGAATCTGCCCGAACTCTGTAATCAAACAAAACCTTTTCAATGTAATAAAACTTAAATCCCCTGAAAGCAATTCGTAACCACATTTCCCAATCTTCCCATCCTTCACGCATCTGCTCGTCAAAATCGCCGGCTATCTTAAATACCGATTTCCTAATCATTGCGCAGGCATCAATATAGTTTACCAGAAGCTGCTTCTGAAGATTAAATGGACCCTGCTTCCTGATACCCTGCCTGTCACCAAAAAAGGCACCATCGCCATAAACAACTGCAATACCCGGATCACTATCCATCGCTTCAATACCCGAAATAAGAAATTCAGGCCGGATTTTATTATCGGCATCAAGCATGATGACAAATTCTCCGGAGGCATGTTCAATTCCTGTGTTCCTTGCAGCGGATAATCCTCCGTTTTGACGGTTTATGATTTCGTAACCATGATTTTTCAGCTCATTAAAATACTTAAGTGTTTCGTCGTCTGTAGATCCATCATTTACAATAATCGTTTCGAATAATTCTTTTTTGCAGGACTGCAAGCTCGCAAGGGCATCTTTCAGATAGTGTCCCTGATTATAACATGGAATAATAACCGATATGCGTACTGCCATAAATTATTTGAAAAGAGTTGCCCGGCAAAATTAAGGGTTTCCTTAGTTGCATGCTCAGTGATGAAACTTGGATTTATAAAAGATTAGTTTACTTTGGCGTTTTAATGGTATTTATCTGAACAACAGGTATGGGCGTAGTTAGAAGGCAAAGTACTATTTCCAGCATTTTTACATACTTCGGATTTGCAATTGGTGCTATTAATATTCTTTTTCTTTTTCCGAAATATTTTAGTCCGGAGGAGCTGGGACTTACAAGGATTTTACTTGATGTTGCTTTGCTTTTTTCAACTGCATGTACGCTCGGCAGCATTCCCGTCACTTTAAAATTCTATCCATTTTATAAATCCTACCTGCCGGAAGAAAAAAATGATTTACCATTTATAACGATGTCACTTTGCCTTTGTGGTTGTGTGTTATTCCTTCTTGTAATTCCACATTTAAAACCGATAATTATCAGAAAATTTGGCGCACGTTCTCCCCTATTTGTAGACTATTTTG
>JAATGW010000641.1 GCA_015654495.1 Chitinophagales bacterium | reverse complement strand
TTTGGAGTTTTGGTGCCTAAGCGTTTGTCTCTGTTACTGTTTCTGTTACTGTTTCCGTTCCTGTATAACATTGAACGTACAACGTTAAACCCAAAACTTATAACATATAACCTGATAACGAGATAACCTGATAACCTGACAACCAGTACTGTTTCTGTTACTGTTACTGTTTCTGTTCCTGTATAACGTTGAACGTATAACGTTGAACGTACAACGTTAAACCCAAAACTTATAACATATGACCTGATAACCTGATAACCTGATAACCAGTACTGTTACTGTTACTGTTTCTGTTTCTGTTACTGTTACTGTTACTGTTACTCTTTCTCTTTCTCCTCTTTGTGGATTCCAGTGTAGCTTTATTTTTTGGTGATGGTGGCTTTTAACGTTGAACGTATAACGTTGAACGTATAACGTATAACGTTAAACCTAAAACTTATAACCTGATAACCTGACAACCCCTTCCCCTTTCTTCCACTTTCCCGTTTTAATCTAAAATCTTTCACTTCACGCTTTATATCCATACACGTTATTTTACCTCTTGTTATACTATATTCGGTAAAATAAATGCTGACTATGTTTCTGAGAAAACTATTCCTGTTCCTTGCATTAGTTATTTTGTCGCTTTGTACAAATGCCCAGAAGAGGCCTATTCAGCCAAATGATATCTATCACCAGCAGAATACAGGCAGCGCGCAGGTTTCTCCCGATGGCAAATGGATGCTGTACACATTGACTACCACCGATTCTGCGAAAGACCGCCGCAATACCGACGTATGGATGATGCGTTGGGATGGTACTGACAATATCCAGCTCACCAACAGCCCGGACGGCGAAAGCAATCCTAAATTCAGTCCCGACGGAAAATTTATCTCCTTCACTGCTTCGCGCACACCAGCGGGAAGCCAGATATATTTGCTCAACCGCCTGGGTGGCGAAGGTGTAAAACTTACAGATGTAAAAGGCGATCTGAATGATTATGAATGGAGCCCTGACGGTAAGAAAATCCTCCTTACTATCAGGGATTATGAAGATACGGCTAAGAAAAAAGGCCCTAAGCCATACGTGATCAACAAGTACAATTTCAAAAGAGATGTTAGCGGTTACCAGTATGACACCAGAAAGACCCATCTCTACCTCTTTGATATGACCACAAAAAAATATGATACGCTCACCAGGGGTAATTATAATGTTGGTCAGTCGCAGTGGAGCCCGGATGGAACTTCGATCGCATTCGTTAGTAACCGTACAGAAGACCCTGACAAAAACAGCAATTCTGATATTTATGTAGTCGAAGCGAAAGCTGGTGCAGCTGCAAAAGCAATTACAAGCTGGAAAGGCAGCGACTCAGGTCCGCAGTGGAGCCCTGACGGAAAATCCATCGCCTATACCCAAAGTACTTCCGATGAGAACTTCATCATGTATGATCAATCCATACTTTGTGTAGTTTCTGCTGCCGGTGGTGAAGTGAAGATGCTCAGCAAGTCGCTTGATCGTCCGGTTTCGTCTGCCCGTTGGAGTAAGGATGGAAAAACCATTGCAGCAATTGTTTCTGATGATTGTGAACGATACATTGCGGGCTTTGATATAAGTACAGCAAAAATGACAAAACTGATCGGGGGTAACCGCTCATTCGGATCAATTGAACTCCATCCGGATGGTCACTGGCTTACCACAATGTCGGATCCCACGCTACCCTCTGAATATTATGCATTGGAAAACGGAAGCCTCCGCCGCTTAACAAAAGTGCAGGATTCCTTTGTCAACAAGCTTTCGCTTGCAAAAGTGGAGAAATTCACATCGAAAAGTAAAGATGGAACAACGGTGTCCAGTTTGCTTTTTCTTCCTGAAAATTACAAAGGCGAAAAGCTGCCGCTTGTTTTTTCCATACACGGCGGACCTGTAGCACAGGATGACTATGGATTTGATCTTACACGGCAAATACTGGCAGCTAAGGGATATGCCGTAGTCGCCGTAAATTACCGCGGAAGTAATGGTCGCGGAATTGCATTTAGTAAAGCTATTTATGCAGACTGGGGTAATAAAGAAGTTCAGGATATTCTTGGAGCCGCTGAATACCTGATCAGTAAAGGAACGGTTGACCCTAACCGAATGGGCATCAGTGGCTGGAGTTATGGTGGTATTTTAACTGACTATACCATCGCTACTGACAACCGTTTTAAAGCTGCTATAAGCGGTGCTGGTAGCGCTCTTCAGCTTTCCATGTATGGCGTGGATCAGTATATCCTTCAGCTGGACAATGAACTCGGTCAACCCTGGAAAGACAAAAATTTTGAAAAATATTTAAAGATCTCCTACCCTTTCCTGAATGCTGACAAAATCAAAACGCCTACATTATTCATGGCGGGAGAAAAAGATTTTAATGTTCCTGCAGTTGGAAGTGAACAGATGTACCAGGCACTTCGTTCTATCGGAACACCTACTGAACTGATCATTTATCCGGGACAGTTTCATGGAATTACATTGCCTAGTTTCCAGAAAGACAGATTTGAAAGGTACCTGGCGTGGTTTGAGAAATATCTGAAATAGGCAGTAGGCAGCAGGCAGCAGGCAGTAGATATCATTTAATAGTATAAAATGGTTCAACGTTAAATGTTGAGCCATTTTTTAAAATACCTGGAGAAAATATTTTCCTTAAGAGCAGATTTTCCCGCTGATCCCTTTTTTACAGGCTTAAGATATTTTCTAAATTCTGTTTCCATCAGTTCTTCATCTTCACTATGGGATATCATTACACCCAGGTGTCTTTTGGCAACACCAAATGCAAAATCCTCCATCATCTGGTCTTCAGTCATATCATAAACCAGATCATCTTTATAGGGGGACCTGAACATTCTTTCACCATTAATGATGTCAGAATAAGCATACACTTCATCTTCTTCTTTAAGTTTTTCTCCAAACTCAAAAACCGGGAAGCCATCAGCAATTCGTTTATATCTGACTCTACGTCCATTGACTACTAAAGCATACATATGATAATTGACTGTGCTGTTGCAGGCTACCGATAAAATTTCCGATCCGGGAAAAAGTGACGAAAGTTTTTGTTCAAACCTGCACAATTGTTCAGGTGCAGAGAGATTTTCCAACTCACCTGTAAGTATATAGTCATCCGCTAAAACCAGGCAATCATTATAGGTTCCGATATTAATCGATTCGTCTCCCGGATACATTGCACTATCAAAATCCGTCAGTCCGGTTGCTATATAATTATTAAACCCAGGTTCATCCAGCAGTTTTCTATCTTCAATTGCGGGAAACGGATTTGTAATGCAGATGATTGAAGTTTTAAATCCCATACTGTTTCTTTACGATTGGTTATTTATAAAGTGTATAAATGTTTAAATACAAATACCTGAGCCTGCATGATTAACCACACCTAAACCAGCGCCTCGCGTTGGATGTTAAAAGTTAAAAGTTGAACATTGGATGTCATCCTTGTCAGGATAGCCTGTTATTTCCTTTATAGATCGATAACCCGAAGGCGTTGAATCATTTTACGAAAATTAATTCAGGGACATCAAAAGACAAAACATAAATGTTAAAATGGATTTCATGATTTTATAAAGGAACTGAAACAGGTGGTCTTTATTTAGGGCCTGCTGATTAAGTCATATGAGGTAAGATTTTGTATTTTGATGAAAATCTTGTTCCTGTTTAATTTCGACAATGTCATTAGTAAAACGCTCTTACTACCGTTCCTTTCCGCCTTTAACGGCTTACCGTCTATCTGTTATAAATATCATTGTCGTTGAGTTTGGAATGAGGTAGACGGGAATACGGAAAGAGCGCCTGCCCGACTCAGCGCAGCGACGGCGGGGTAATGAAGAAACGGGAAATTTATCT
>JAATGW010000552.1 GCA_015654495.1 Chitinophagales bacterium | reverse complement strand
TGTAAAGTGTTCAACAAACATTTCTCCGAAAACCGTCTTCGCAATTGCCGTGGTTTGCACCCGGACAGTTGCGTGGTACAAATCCGTCGGGAAAGTTCCATAGTTTTTATCCAGATACCCATTACCGGTAGTTGCTGCCTGGCTAAGACGAAGATTATTTTTTATCCCATACAGGCCGGCGGCAAGGCATGCCGACATCGCCAGATAGGGATTTGTATCAGACCCGACCACACGGGTTTCGAGTCTGCATGATTTACTCCCTCCAGGCAAAGCCCGCAAGGCAACAGTACGATTGTCAACAGCCCATGTAACAGTTGTAGGTGCCCAGGCCCCTTCGACAAGCCGCTTATAACTGTTAACAGTAGGCGCAATCATGGGGAGTATCTCCGGCAGACAAAGGAGTTGTCCGGCGATATAAGATCGCATCAGATCGCTGATATTATTTTCTGACTGGTCGTTGAAGAAAAGGTTTTGTTTTTTATCCTGATCCCAGAGGCTCTGATGCACATGCCCGCTGCAGCCGGGCAAATTTTCACTTATTTTCGCCATGAAAGTTGCAGTTATCCCTAAACGTGAAGCAATTTCTTTTACAGCTGTTTTAAAAAGAATAGCCCTGTCTGCCGCCTCCATTACTTCAGAATAGGAAATTGCTGCTTCATAAACTCCAGGGCCGGTTTCAGTATGAAGGCCCTCCAATGGAATATCAAAAGATTTCAGTTCACTGAATAGCGCACGCATAAAATCATTGCGAACCGAACTTCTTAATAACGAATAACCAAACATTCCCGGTGTAAGTGGATTGAGATTGCTGAATTTTTTTTGCTGAAGACTTTCAGGCGTCTCCTGAAAATTAAACCATTCAAATTCCTGCGAGAAAAAAGCGGTAAAGCCCATAGCATGACAGTCGGCAGTAATTCTTTTAAGGAGCTGTCTTGGGCAAATCAAATGCGCATTGTTTTGCTGAACAGCACAATCAGCAAGTACAAACGCAACCTCATTTTCCCATGGGATTTTCCTTAGGGTAGTGAGATCGGGCTTAACAATGGTGTCCGGATATCCGGTATGCCATCCTGTAAATTTTGAATTGTCATAGGCCAGGTCGTTCATATCCCAGCCGAAGATAACATCACAAAAGCCCAGGCCGGTTTCAAAAGCATTGATAAATTTTTCTGATGAAATATATTTTCCACGTAAAATCCCATCGATATCGGCAACAGCCAGCTTTACCTTGCCATCCGGATGTTTCAAAACCCATTCAGGAACTGTGCTCATGATCTGTGCTTTTTCTGAATACTCTGAATAAAATATAACCTGTCAATAGAATTGCAAAATACAACAGTCCAAGCAAAGCATTATAGATGAGCATCGCCAGCATTGAACAGGAAGCAATAACCAATGCTATGCGCGGAAACCAGGGATAAAAGGGAACCTTAAAAGGACGTTCTAACAAGGGGCTGGTTTTTCGAAGTCTGAATAAGGAGAGCATAGCAATAATATATAAGGTGAGAGCGCCGAAAACTGAAATAGTGATGATCTGAGCTGTTTTGCCTGTAAGCAAAGCTATAATTCCAACGATCATATTTCCAATCAGCGCAATTGCCGGCGTTTTGAATCGTGATGAAATTTTACCAAAAACCAATGGCAGGTGTCCGGCCTTACCCATTTCATAAGTTGAACGACCGGCAGCAAGAATAAGGCCATGAAAGGAAGCCACGAGCCCGAAAAGTCCAACAGTTATCAGCAAATGGTACATCAGACTGTTCTCACCTGTTATAAACTTTAATGCAAGTGGCAGTGGCGAATCCGATGTTGTTGTTTTGGAAGAATCTGTATATACAATTGCCTCCCATCCGCCAACCGCGGAAGCAGAATAAAAAACAAGTATGCACAATACTACTAAAGTAAAAAGTGCCCATCCAAATCCTTTACTGATATCTCTTTGTGGGTTTATGGTTTCTTCCGCTACATTTGCAACACCTTCTATTCCAAGAAAAAACCAGATCGCAAAAGGGATGGCAGCTAATACTCCGCCCCATCCGTTCGGGAAGGCATTCAGTGAAAAATTCGATACTCGTGTATGCGGAAGCGTTAACCCGCAAAAAAGCAATAACTCCGCAACTGCAAATACTGTTACAAGGGTTTCAAAGTTTGCCGCAGCTTTAACACCATAAATATTCAGTCCTGTAAAAATCAGGTAGGCAATTACTGCAATAATTGTTGGGGGAATAGAAGGGAAAAAAGCATTGAAGTACGCGCCAATTGCAAAGGAAATAGCCGGTGGTGCAAATACAAACTCGATCACCTGGGCCAGACCGGCAACAAAACCGAAATGCTTACCGAATGCGGCTCCCGCATAGTCAAAAACCCCACCAGCTTTAGGAATTGAACAAGCCAGTTCAGCATAGCTGAAGGAAAAACAGATGTACATCAGCATGATAAAAAAAGTGGCAATCGCCAGGCCATAGGTCCCACCTTTTTCCAGTCCGAGATTCCAGCCGAAATACATTCCACTTATCACATATCCCACACCGAGCCCCCATAAAGCAAATGGTTTAAGTGATTTCTTCAGCGAAGTTTCCTTAGTATTCAACACTTCTTAATTTGAGTTTAATATAATGCAAAAATTCTGCGCGAAACATTATCAGTTAAATCTTATCCAATAAATGTCAGCGAAGTCTGAAATAAGGATGAAGGAAATTTTGTGTATCAAGGTTCCGAAAAAAGTAATTACAAAACTTACTATTATGTTGGATGGGAAAGACTTTCCTTTATAATAGAAGGACCAGCGAATTTGGAAATGCGGACCAGTTTGTACAAATTTTATTCAGGAATCTGTTGACTGAATTCTTTTGGACGAAGAGTATCTTATTTACGCAAAAGGAAATTGTTGAATGTAGAAAATCAATCCTGACATTATCTGTCAAAATGATCCTGCACAAATAACAAAACGCTTGTACCACAATCAAATCTGAGTGTAATAAGGTCCGGGAATTTTTTGCCTGGAAATTACGAAGAAATGAACCTGGTGCCAGGAGTGCTGTATTCCGGGAGGGTTTTCGCGGGAAGGGTGTTTAGTGGGTCAGTATTCGGTGATCAGGGCTGCTGACTGTTGGGGCCCGACTAACCATTTAGGCCTCATGAAGGGGGAAAATACAGGCGCCGGGCCGTCTATTCACCTTGGTTTCACTTCTCCCAGGCCCGAGATTTGTTCTCTAAATTCTTCTGCTATGTTTAATCACATCTCCCTTCGCGAATTCAACCAGGCC
>JAATGW010000281.1 GCA_015654495.1 Chitinophagales bacterium | reverse complement strand
GAGGAGATGCATGATCCACCATACGATCAGGTAAGCCAGTCCGCAAAAAATAAATACATAATAATAGCCTGTATTAATTTTTCCCAGCGGTTTCATATAGTCGAATAAGTAGCACGCAGATTTTGATACCAGGATACTTCCGAGCGCACCCGCCATACCTCCGATACCGATTACAGATGCTACTGATTTTTTAGGGAACATATCAGACACAGTCGTATACAGATTCGCACTCCAGGCCTGATGTGCTGCTGTTACAAGTCCGACTATTAACACGGCAAACCACATATTGAAATCACCTAAAAACTGCGCAGCTAAAATAGGAACACAAAGGGAAGCATAAATCAGCATAGCCGTTTTTCTGGCTCTGAAAACCGGCCATCCTTTGCGGATAAAATATATGGGCAGCCATCCGCCATACACGCTTCCTAATGCTGCAATGGAATATACAAGTGCTACGGGAATGGAAAGTGCTGTGCCCTGCAGGCCATATTGTTCCTTTAAAAAATCAGGTAACCAAAAAAGGTAAAACCACCAGGGCCCGTCTGTAAAAAACTTTCCAAGTGCAAAGACCCAGGTTTGTTTATATCTGAAAAGTTTAGCCCAGCTGTATTTCTGATTGATCGCTTCCCTTTCTGCTTTTTCATCGATATCACTGTGAATGTATTCAAACTCCGCAGCTGAAAGTTTTTTGTGTTTCGCGGGAACTTCATATAAAAGAAACCAGAAGATCAGCCAGATCAAACCTATAGCGCCTGTGATAACAAAAGCCGCACGCCATCCGAATTCTGCGGCAATAAAAGGAACACTCAGTGGCGCTATTATGGCTCCGATATTGGTGCCTGCATTAAATATTCCTGTTGCAAAAGAGCGCTCTTTTTTGGGGAACCATTCTGTTATTGTTTTGATGGCGGCAGGAAAATTTCCCGCTTCTGTAACACCCAGTGCCGCCCGGGCAATAAAAAATCCTGAAGTTGTTTTTATCAGACCATGACCCATTGCTGCAATGCTCCACAGTACTAACGATATGGCATATCCAATTTTTGTACCCATCTTATCAACCAGACGCCCGGCACCCAGCATTCCGATTGCATAAGCCAGCTGAAAGAACATGGTGATATTGGCATAATCTGTTTTTGTCCAGCCAAATTCAACATCAAGCTGCCCTTTTAAAAGTGCGATCACCTGCCTGTCAAGATAATTGATCGTTGTAGCAAAAAACACCAGCGCGCAAATCGTCCATCTGTAATTTCCTATGGCCATTTTTTTTGGTTGACAATTTCCGGAAGGCAGCTGATGCTGAACTGAAACTTTAATTTCCGGATATCGGTTTATTAATACAATTTCTACAGTTCGACGCCCCAGTTAAAATAAGTGCTGGCATTATTATAACTGATATCCTGGATCATTTTTCCTATCCACGGAATATCATCAGGCAATTCGCCATTCTCAATCTCTTCACCGAATAAGTTACACAAGATCCTCCGGAAATATTCATGTCGCGGAAATGATAAAAAACTTCTTGAATCCGTAAGCATGCCTACAAAACGGCTGAGCAGCCCTGTATTAGAGAGCATATTGAGTTGCTCAGTCATTCCATCTTTCTGATCCAGAAACCACCAGGCTGAACCCCATTGAACTTTTCCGGCTATTGAGCCGTCATTGAAATTGCCGGTCATAGCAGCCATTGTTGCATTATCTGCAGGATTCAGATTATAGATAATCGTTTTTGCCAGTTTATCTTTCTGATCCATGCGGTCAAGAAAAGCAGCAATACCTGCAGCCTGAGGAAAATCACCAATCGAATCCCACCCGCTATCACGCCCGACTGATTTCAGCATGCGACTATTATTATTCCTCAGAGCACCGAGATGATATTGTTGTACCCATCCTTTTTCCCAATCCCATTCCGCAAAATTTTCAAGAAGTGCGGATCTTATCATCTGATTTTCCTGCACAGTTAGTTTTGAGCCCGAAATTATTTTCTGAAATATGCGCTCTAATTCAGCCGGAGAAGATTCGACATAAAATAAAAATTCCAATCCGTGATCAGATAGAACGCAACCGCAGGAATCAAAAAAATCATGACGGCTTTTCAACGCGGCCAGGTATTCTTCAAAGTTTTTTATTGACGCGTCCACCACAATTTCCAATTGCCGCAGATAGGCAATAAATACTTCCGGGTCATCCGACTGCATTGCCTTATCAGGCCTGAACGCCGGCTTCACTGCAACTCCAAAAGGATTGGCAAGAATCTCCTGGTGCCATCTCAGGTCGTCAAGCGGATCATCTGTTGTACACAACAGCTTCACGTTGGATTTAAGTAAAAGATTTTTTACGGAGAAGGCAGCACTTGAAAGTTTATCCGAGCATTCATTATAAATACTTTCAGCAGACGCAGGCGTCAGCAATTGTTTAATATCAAAATAGCGTTGAAGTTCAAGGTGGGTCCAATGATATAGTGGATTCCGGACTGTATATGGTACCGTTGCCGCCCATTGAAGAAATTTCTCTTTGTCACCAGCATTCCCCGTGCAGAATTCTTCTGAAATCCCGTTAGCCCGCATGGCCCGCCATTTATAATGGTCGCCATAAAGCCAGGCCTGAGTGATATTTTCAAAACTGTAGTCAGTTGCGATCTGATCTGGCGGCAGATGATTGTGGTAATCGATCACCGGCATCACAGACGCATAGTCGTGATAAAGCTGGCGGGAAGTTTCTGTATGAAGCAAAAAATCGTTGCCGGGAAATTTTTTCATTAAAGATGAAGATATAATTTCCTGGGATTTCAGGGAAAATTGTTGATTCAGGCCCCGGCCTTTTGGTGATTAAAGCCCCTTCCCTGAATCAATACGCCAACAAAAAAGCAAGAGGTTTTGCAATATTCCGGGATAAATGCTCCTGCAACATTAGCCTGGCTGATGATCCGCAGGCTATATTAATTTTCAATAATCCGGAAAGAAAATGAACCGGAAAAACATAAAAAAAAGGGAATTCACAAGAAGCAGTGAATCCCTTTTATACTATAGCAAAACAACTGAGTTAAGGTAAGTTGGGCCTTACAATACTTAATGTCGCTGTTTTGATGATCTTACGGAGCCTGGTATGACCATTTTCTTCCAGGAATTATGAAGTTAGTACATTGCCCCCGAACTTTTATCCACCCAAAAAAGTTTTTTTCATTTTTTTCCTGAGGGGACTTTTTTGCAAAAATAATGGCATGAATCGAGTCTGCATTTTCCTGACATTAGTCTTTTTATCATTTTCTAATACCATTTTAAAAGCACAAAAACCCGTATTTAAAGTGATACCTCTTGGTGTAAAAGGAGGTGGCGACGAAAGCAATTTATCGGCCTACCTTGTTGCTCCGGATGGTGATGAAGGTTTTATTTGCCTGGATGCAGGAACTGTTCGCGCGGGTATTCAGCAGTCAATCAACCGGAAGGTTCTGACCGGAACTGCAGAAAAAATTCTTCAGGAAAATATCAGGGCTTATTGCATTTCACATCCGCATCTCGATCATCTTGCCGGGCTTATTATCAACTCACCTGACGACACAAAAAAGAATATTTATGGCCTTCCGTTTTGTTTGAACATAGTAGCTGATAAATATTTCAGTTGGAAGAGCTGGGCGAATTTCAGCGATCTTGGTGAAACTCCGCGCCTGGGTAAATACCATATGGTAGAAATGACCCTGCAAAAAAAATACCCTGTCGAAAATACTTCGATGACGCTTGAAGCTTTCCCGCTAAGCCATTCATCACCTTACCAAAGCACGGCATTTCTGGTAGGTCACAACGACGCATACCTGTTATATCTTGGCGATACCGGCGCTGATACTATTGAAAACAGTACCAATCTGTTTTCTTTATGGCAGAAAATAGCACCGTTGATTGTCGCAAAAAAATTAAAAGGAATTTTTATTGAAGTTTCATTTGCCGACGATCAGAAAAAGGAACAGCTTTTCGGGCACCTCACTCCGCAGTTGCTGATGCTGGAAATGCAAAAACTTGAAACTATTGCGGGAATTAATTCTTTGAAAAACTTTCCGGTTATGATCACGCATATGAAACCCGGAGGCGACAGGGAGCAACAAATCCGCAAACAGTTGACAAGCTCAAATAAACCTGGCCTGAAACTGATTTTTGCAGAGCAGGCAGTTCCTGTTTTGTTTTGACATACTATACCTGAGGATAGCAGCAGCTCACATTTGCTTAACAAATTTTGTGGAGACGCATAGGTAATTTTGCATCCTGTATTCAAACAAAAAGAATAAGAGGAGAAATTAATTTATGGAGCTCGGCATTTACTCATTCGCTGACATGTCAGAAGATCCTGTAACAGGATCACAGATCTCTGCTTTTGAAAGGCTTCGAAATCTGATGGAGGAAATTGAACTTGCGGACCAGGTTGGTCTTGACGTTTTTGCTATAGGCGAACACCATCGGCCTGATTTCGCTGTGTCCTCACCGGCAGTAATACTTGCGGCAGCCGCCGTTAAAACTTCACGGATAAAACTATCGAGTGCTGTTACCGTACTAAGTTCCGATGATCCGGTGCGGGTATTTCAACAGTTTGCTACTGTGGACCTTCTTTCAGCGGGTCGTGCTGAAATCATGGCCGGTCGCGGATCCTTTATTGAATCCTTTCCGCTGTTCGGATATAATCTGAATGATTATGACGAACTATTTGAAGAAAAACTGGAATTGCTGGTTCAGTTAAATAAGGAGGAAAAGATTACCTGGAAAGGAAAACACCGTGCGCCAATCCGAAACCTCGGCGTGTACCCCCGACCGTTTCAGGCTGCTCTTCCATTATGGGTAGCCGTTGGAGGAACCCCGGAATCTGTGGTACGAGCAGGACGCCTCGGCCTTAGTCTGGCCATTGCCATCATCGGCGGAATGCCCGATCAGTTTGTTCCGCTCACATCATTATACAGAAAAAATTTTGTTGCTCAGCCGGGTACAAGTGCATTGCCGAAGCTGGGAATTAATTCTCCGACATTTATTGCCGATACAACACAGGAGGCCGTAAACAGTTTTTACCCGCCATATGCACATGTAATGTCGGGGATTGGAAAAGAACGCGGCTGGCCGCCGATGACCCGCGACAAGTTTGAACATATCAGGCAACCCAAAGGTTCCCTGCTTGTAGGCAGTCCGCAGGAAGTAATCGATAAGATCCTCTATGAACATGAACTTTTTGGGCATGACCGTTTTCTGGCACAGATGAGTGTGGGCACTTTGCCTCACGACAAAATGATGCGTTCGATTGAGTTGTTCGGAACGGTGGTTGCGCCGGCAGTAAGAAAAGCACTTGTACCTGCAGTAAGCTGATTTATATACTTACATTTATACTGATTATTGCACAACTTTTAATCAGTTAACATGAAGTACATTCTATTTTCACTTGCCGTGTTTTTTATCTGTCCTGCATGTATTGCTCAGGTTGTGATCCCCACAACTGAAATACAGATTAAATCCGCTTTGATGGCTGCCCCTGCTGAAAAACGAGACAGCGCGGGTGTGTATGGCTATTCTTCAAAAGGCGAATGGACGCTGCTGAGAAAAGGAATGAATGAAATGATCTGCCTTGCCGATGATCCGGAACAATCCGGATTTTCAGTGGCTGCTTATCACAAAGACCTGGAACCATTTATGCAAAGGGGCCGGGATCTGAAGAAACAAAAAAAATCGCAACAGGAAATATTTGATACCCGCGAAAAGGAAGTAAAAGAGGGAAAATTAAAAATGCCCGAACATCCGTCCACTTTATTTGTATTTACTGCTAAAGAAGAAGACTATAATCGCCAGACAGGCGAGGTACTGAATGGTTATCTGCGTTATGTGGTTTATATTCCTTTTGCAACATCGGCGAGTACGGGATTGCCGGCAAAACCAGAAAAACCCGGTATGCCCTGGATCATGAATCCCGGTACTCATGGTGCACATATCATGATCAGTCCGGCAAAGCCGTAATAATTACAGGATGGCATGGAAAAGAGCCTGATTTTTTTTAGATTTGAGTCAAAGGAAACAAGTGCCTTTAACAGTTCCCCGCATTTCATTTTCGGGTGACAGAGATCAGGTAAAACTTACGGGAGAACAGTGTTGCATTCATGAAGCTTTCAGCCAGACAAAAAAAATGGATTAAACGTATCGCGATACTGCTCGCTATCCGCATAGTGCTGGGAGTATTGCTCTATTATGCAATTGTATTCCGGTTCCGGGACTTTGTTCAGCTTGCATTGAATATCGAAACAAAAAGTGCCTACCAGTTTGATGCAGGCGACATTGATGTTCAACTGATGAAAGGAAAGATTAACATGAAGAATGCTTTTCTTCATTTCAGGGACAGCTCGCGCGAAGTCACTTATCATGATATAAAAATCCCGGAGATACAAATAGAAGTCGAATCCTTTAAAGATCTTATTTTTCATGGAAAGCTTGTTGTGAAAAACCTTTCTATAATAAGGCCGACCCTGGCAACAAGAGCTGTCACAAAAGAGAACCCGAGGCACATGACTTTGCATGCAAGCACGATCATCCAGGGTTTGAAAAAAATGACAAAGCACCTGAATGTAGAGCAGTTTTCACTTGAAGATGGCGAATTTTCCTATAGAACAAATGATAGCGGCCGCCCACTTACTGCCAGCCACGTAAGTGTTTACCTGCGCGATTTTTCCAAAAAAAGCCTCGAAGAAAAAAAATTCCTCGGTACAAGGGAACTGACCGTTTTGATAAAAAACCAGCACTGGATTCTTCCCGATGGTAAACACGAAGTCAGTTTTAAATCCTTACTTCTTTCAGTTGAAAAAGACATCCTTGATATTGATTCACTAACCGTATCAGTTAGAGGCGGAGATACCAGTCACCTGCGTATTTATTCAGACAGGATCATAATGAAGTCAGGGTCGCTTATGCAATCAGATGACGAAAATGGTGTTACCATTGATAGCGTAATGGTGCTCCATCCTGTGCTGAGCGCAGGTGGACAACAGACCCACAAACCCCGAACAATCAGAAATGCGGATAGTCTTCGGTATTTCCTGGATAAAATAAATATCAGGTATCTTGATATTATAGAAGGCCAGGTTGAATTTGAAGGAACCGCAGGCAGTCTGATCACTACTGACAGAGCCGATGTACAGATATACAATCTGAAACTGGACAGCAGGGCCGAACGTAAAATTTCAACAGACAGTATCGCTCTCAGTGTTCATGATATCCAGTTTTATTCCCGCGATAGTTTGTTTAAGTTGTCTGTTGGACATTGTTCTTTCAGCGGAGAACATCTGAATTTTGAACATGTGAGTTTTGGACCTTCCGAAAAAAATAAAAATTTCCATGGGCTGGTTTTCTTCGCACCTGCAATACAATTAAAAAATATAGATGCGGGGGATCTGATCAGGAAAAAAATAACAGCTTCGGAAGCCATTCTTCTCAAACCTACCATTCACTATTTCAAAAAGCAGAACAAATTTCGCGATACAGCTTCAGCGATGAGTTCCGATCATCACACCGTGATGTTGCAAAATCTGCATGACATCATTGACGTGCCCCTGTTTCATTTGGAAGACGGAACGCTCTCTATTTTTAATGAACGAAGGCCCAATGAAAAAATCAGTTCAGAACATATATATGCAACAGTAATGTTGAATGAACTGACCGGTAGTGAAAGTAAACAGGAAATGAAGTCCGCGATAACCAGCTGGACTGCAAAAAATTTTGATATTGTACTTCCTTCGGTTCAATTGCATGTGACCGGTATTGATTTCAGTGGTAAGGCGCAACTGGGCCGTTATGAAACCCTGGATCTTAAACTAAAAAATGGCACCACACTCAATGCACAGAAACTTACCATGGAAAAGGTGAATGCAGATCACCTGATTAATGAAAAACAGATTGACGTCGGAAAATTAAGAATTGAGCGGGCCCGCCTGAGTATTGTAAAGGGAAATAATAATGTTGCCAGTCACGACAATAAAAAAGCAATGCCCTTTCATATCGGTTATGCAGAAATAGATCAGCTGCAATTTGAATCAGAAAACGGTGCCAGCAGATTTTTATCTCTGACGGGAAAGAAGCTTAGTGTTGAAGAACTCAATGAATCTGAAGGTCATATCTCCTGGAAAACAATCGGTGGTAGTCTTGTCGATATCCGGCAAAAAAGTTTAAAAAGCGAACTCACCATTCAGACGGTTCAGATAGAACCCAGGGAATTAAGGTTAACAAATCTGAAAATCAGAAATGCCGCTGGTGAAAACAGTGGCCGGGTAGACATTCCGGCAATTACAGTCAGCAACCCCGTATTCGGCGCCGATAAGAGAATGCATATTGAAGATATCCGGCTTTCGTCGCCGCAGTTTGTTATAATTAAACGGGATACTGCTGCAAAGAAAAAAACTTTCAGCTTACCTGAAGGGATAACCGTAAGTAATATCGCTGTAAACGATGCGGATATACAGTACTCAGATTTCAGCCGAAAAGACACGGTGACATTTAATATCAAAGCTTCCATGCAAACAAATGGATTAGCTTTATCTGAAGGCCGCTCACCGGATATCCATTTTAAAAAAATTAAAATTTCCGGCAACAGCGGCGACTTTTCGAGATCTGCAATCAGCGCTGCAATTCCAACAGTTAACCTTGAACTGTCGAATGGAAAAATTTCATCTTCCAAATCAGGCAACCTGATTTTTGAAGCTGCTATACTTGGCAGCTGGACTGCTGCTGATTTTTCCTATAACAAAAACGGAAATGTTATCAGCACTGCAACGATAGAGGGCACTTATATTGATCCCTCTTTTCGCTTATCTGGTGGCGAAAAGATCAGGTTGCAGGACCTGGCTAATCATGCTACCATGAAAGCTGGCAAACTGAAGTACACCTATTCAAGCGGACTGGTTGAAGCGGCAGGTATGGATTGGAATCTTAATAATAATCGCAGCCTTACCCTAAGAGATTTCAGCCTTCTTCCAAACCTGGCCTGGGAACAATGGTTGAAAAAAACGGAGTGGCAGAAAGATTATATCACGCTCAAAGGGAAGTCGTTACAGATAGCGGATGTCAGTTTCAAAAGTTCCGCTGGCGATTCGATGCTTGAGATCGGTAAGATCACCGCTGATGAAATAGTGCTTACCACCCTCAAGGATAAGCGAAAACCTTTCAGGCATGGAATTGACAAAGGCATGCCAACTGAACTGGTCGGCAGGATTAACCTGCCCATTCATATCGATACTGTTCTGATAAAGAATTCATCCATACTGGTTTCACAGATCTCAGAAAAAACTTCAAAAGAGGGAATGATCCCTGTAAGAAATCTTAATGCTGTCATAACCGGAATATCCAACCGCAGAGAAGTGGAAGCATTGCGCATTATAGCCCGTGCAGAAATTTATGATAACTATATCCGCAGCTTTGAATATGTTGAAAATTACAACGGTGCCACAGGCTTTTCAGTTACTGCCCGGATATCGCCCATGACCTTACCGACCTTCAACCCGATCAGTGTTCCCCTGGCAAATGTTGCTGTAAAAAAAGGCAATGCTGATACCCTTGTTGCTGAATGGAAGGGCAATAAATATGCAGCGATCGGCAAAATTGATTTCTATTATGATGGCCTGAAAGTAGATTTCCTTAATAAAAAAAATCCGGAAAAGAAAACCCTGGTGACCAGGACGATTAACGGCCTCGCTGGCCTTGTCATCAGGCACAACAACGAGGGCTCGACCTATATGATCCTTTCAGAAAGGAACAGTGAAAAATTTTTCATAACCTATTGGGTAAAAACGCTTCTGTCAGGAATGCTTACTACTGCGGGTATTAAAACAAATAAAAAATACAGGAAGATCTATAAGAAGAAAAAGCAGGAATGGAAACTGAACTATCCTGAATACCTGTAGGTGACTCTTCACTCCTGGGTGGTTCTGGCAGGCAAAAGGCAAGAGGCAAAAGGCAAGAGGAACAGCCGGCTTATGAAGATCTGATCCCTATGCACTTTTTCTATGTGTTTTTCTATGTGTACTTTGTGCCTATGTGGTTCAGATTAGGCAGTAGGCAGCAGGCAGTCTCCCTATCAGCGCGACGCTAATGTTTAGATGTTAAATAACTTTGAGTACACCTGACAGTAAAAGCCATTTTCTCCAATGGGATCTATCTCATGAGGCAGTCTGGCTCTGTCATCTGATTATGTTTACCATTGAGACATTCAATTGAGCTCTTATAGTAGAGTAGCAGAATAGAGATGACGGGCAGGTGTTATTAAAAAATTCAAAGTATGAATGACAAACAACACTCAAAGAAAAAGCATCAGCCTGCTGTGGTGACAATGACAGTTGTTAATCCGGACGCCGCTGGAATAGACGTAGCCGCTGCCATGCATGTGGTAGCTGTGGGACCTGATAGGGATCCAAATCCTGTTCGGGAATTTGGTGCATTTACGGAAGATCTGTACAAGATAGCGGACTGGTTGCAAGCGTGCAAGATCGCTACGGTAGCTATGGAAAGTACAGGTGTATACTGGAGGCAGTTATACCTGGTGCTGACCGAGCGCGGGTTTGATGTGGTGCTGGTCAACGCAAAGCATGTCAAGAATGTAACCGGCCGTAAGACGGACCAAAGCGATGCTCAATGGATCCAGAAGCTGCATAGCTGTGGTCTGTTGCAGGGCAGTTTTCTTCCTGATGATGGTATATCCATCTTGCGAACCTATGTCCGGCACCGGTCCAGCCTGCTTAAGGATAGCAGTAAGTATGTCTTGCGGATGCAGAAAGCAATGGAGCTGATGAATATCAAACTGGCTGAGGTTATCAATGACATTATGGGAAAGACCGGCCGTGAGATTGTGGAGGCCATTATCAGAGGAGAAAGAAAGCCTGAAAATTTTCTCCGGTATGTTGACCGCCGTATAAAAGCAGATAGTGCTACTATAATGAAGTCACTGACAGGAAACTGGAGAGCGGAGCAGGTTTTCCTGTTGCAAGAGAATTTTGAGCTCTATAAGTATGTACAGGAACGTATCCGGCGTTGTGATGAGGAGATTGAAAAAAGCCTTCAGTTGCTGGCTGCAATAGCCAATGAGGGAGTGATAGAAGCGGCGCCCGCAGACAATGATTTAAAAAAAAAGAAACCGACGAAAAAGAAAAAGAGTAAAAATCATCCTGAGTTCAATGTGAGGCAATATTTGAAAAAGATTCATGGGGTAGATGTGATAGAAATATTTGGCATCAGCGAGAGTACGGCGCTGACGATCCTCTCTGAGACAGGAACGGATCTTAGCAAATGGGAGCATGAAGACAAGTTTGTCAGCTGGCTTAATTTATGCCCAAACAATAAGATCAGCGGCGGTAAATTAATTAGCAGTAAGGTATTGAAAAGAAAGCCGGGATTGGCATCAGAAGCCTTTAGGATGGCAGCCAATGGTCTGCAGAGAAGCGATAATTGGCTGGGGGATTATTTTAGAAGAATGAAATCAAAGGGAGGAAACAAGTTTGCAATAATCGCAACAGCCAGAAAAATCGCAATCATATATTATAAAATGATCAAAGAGAAAATAGAGTTCATGCCGGTAGAGGTCGAAGCTTATCGCAAACTGCACAATGAAAATAAAATCAAGTATTTGGAGAAGAAACTTGCCAAACTTCGAGAAGTCGCTTAACGCAGTGAACAAAAGAAGTTATATAGTAGTAGGCAGTAGATAAATTTTGGGTTTGTAGGTTATAAAACAAATGGATAATTCAGCACCACCAAACTATAACTTAAGACTGTTTTATACATCCGCTTTATGTCACTTCAATAAAGAATTTGTCCGGGATAGTTCTTAGCGTACTGCCTGGGCTTGAACATCTGATTTCTGAAAAAACTATCCGATCTCCGGATTTCAAACCCTGAATAGTTTTGATTTGTTCTTCAGAAAATCTATTGCGCGAACTT
This sequence comes from Chitinophagales bacterium, assembly GCA_015654495.1. Taxonomy (GTDB): domain Bacteria; phylum Bacteroidota; class Bacteroidia; order Chitinophagales; family Chitinophagaceae; genus Pollutibacter. The sequence continues at coordinate 2,230 of JAATGW010000281.1, read as the reverse complement.
ATTAGGGTCGGTGAACTTTCACCGGATTTTAGCTGGAAAATAGTAGAAAACGAAGAAATGTAAACATCGAATTTGAGCAAAAGGCCAGGCAGGTACAATTTCACAATTCCATTTGCCAGGATAAGGGCTTTGCTAACAACAATATCTCTCAGATTTCCCAGACTTGCTCTCATTGGTGGTAAACTGTCAACACGAAAAATTTGAGAGAATATTCGCTTTTTGTTCCTGAAAATTTCCAGTGTATCTGAACCTGATTTCATGGGAATTAATCGGAATTCGTTGAATCTGTCTCTGGATTTTATCCTTGATTGCCGGCTGACAATTTCCGAATTCTGGTCTGTTCCTGATATTTTAATGATATTTTCAACCCCTCTGTAAAGCACATTAGAATCCGGAACTTTGTTGCTTAGAATCTGTATGCTAATATGTGCAAAAGTATTCATTGAAATTAATGTCAATGAAGTTACAAAACAGCAAATGCAAAGCTGTAATACCAATCTGGTTTTATTTTACATTCATTTGCTGCACAACACTGAGTCAATTCATAGGTATTTAATCATGTCTTAAATTAAATCCTGTGAAGCATAACAAAGCGTAAGGGTTAATTAAATCAGAGTTAAAACAAAAAGTACTTCAATTTTTCGTACGCATGATTTGTAAAAAATCATTTCATTTAACTTCAAACTGTGCATGCCTAAAACTATGAACTAACAACTATGAACTAACAACTATGAACTAACAACTATGAACTAACAACTATGAACCACAATCAAACTCTCCACGGAAGATCAGCATTTCCTTTTTTCACCAGATGCTTAGGCAGTGAATCAATCCAGTTTTGCAATACAGGTTTATAAGCATGAAAGTCTGTCGGCAAATCAATATTAAATTGCCGTTTTATCTTTTGATTGCTGACCTCATGGTTACACAGGAAATATTTTAGCGTAGTTGCATTGAGTGACGACTTCGGAAATAGTTTCCCGGGAAATTGAATAATGGATTGTGGAATCCGGATTACAGAACTTTTTGAATATCCGGCCATTCTGAAAACTTCATCAATTACTTCAGAGAGAATATAGGTTGGATTATCTGCAATATTAAAAATGTCAAAAGGATATTCGTTTTCTGATTTTATGACTGCCGCTGTTGCCTGTAGCAGATTTTCAATATTGGTCAGCGAAATTTTATAGCCAAGTGATCCTGGCTTTATTACAAACGGACCTTTTTTTAATTGAAGAATCCGGGGCAATAAAACCCTGTCGCCTTGCCCGTAAACTGCTCTCGGTCTGAGAACTGTTATCTTTTTCTTTCTTCCTGTCTGCGCTTCCAGCCATTGTTCTGTCTTCAGTTTTGAAAAACCATAGTCTGACAATTGAGACTCTTCAATCTCTTCCTCTTCGGAATGTAGGAGTCCATTTGGTGGATATACGGAAGCCGAAGAAATGTAAATGAAATGATCAGCACGAATATTGTTGAAAATATTTTCAGTTCCTTCTTTATTTACCCTCAGCAGATTTTTTCTGTCTGATTTATCATCAGCCAAACCTGCACAATGGATGCAGATTTTTGCTTTCATTTCTGGTACATCTGAGTTGATATCGAATGACCGGTATTTTGCAAATTGTAATAATTGAGGTGGAGGAATTTTTGGCCTGCCGGTTGCAAGTACAGTGTAACCCGCTGCAGAAAAAAAACGCGTATATGCGGCTCCGATGAAGCCGGTAGCACCGGTTATGATTATTTCTGAATCGATCTTAATCTTAGTTTTATTTGTTCCGTTAATCTTATTCTGTCTACTTTTTGCTGCCTTCCCGACTTAGGAATCTCCTGAAAAAAAATATGGTCGGGGAGTGCATCTGAATCAATTGAATTTTTTCCAGACTTCAGTTCCTGCATAAGGGAATTTGATGTTAGCTGGTCGTTACCTTCAACAACAAGGATTACAATCTCGTCCTGAATCGAGTCATCGTATATGCCCAGTAAACATACATCTGTAACGCCTTTGATCTGTGCTATAGTTGTTTCATACAATGAAGGATAAATATTCTTGTTGGCTCTGATGATCATGTTCTTTTTTCTTCCCTTCATTACCAGCCGCCCTTCGGCATCCATTTCTGCAAGATCACCGGTGCTGTGAAAATTTACTTTTTCAGGTATATGAAAATAGTGCTTAAACAGCATTGGAGATCTGATTAGTAATTCCCCATCTTCATCGATTCTGTATTCCATT
>JAATGW010000287.1 GCA_015654495.1 Chitinophagales bacterium | reverse complement strand
TTCCATTTGGGTCCCTTACGGATAGCGTTAACCGCAATTTCCGCAAGTTTTGTACCAGGGCCAAGGCAGTTGGCAACACCGGCCTCACCGCATGGCAATGATTTTACTTCACTCACCGCACCTTCTTTGTCCACAATGAAAAGCACCACAACGGTACCTGAGCGACCATCATCCTGTAACTCATCGATATTTCTTTCGATTTCGCGGGTTACATACTTGGTCCAGCCGGCATTACCCCCGGGGAATTCAGCATCGATTTCCACTTTCTGGAAAACTTTGTCTTCATCATCGGCTTTTGGCGCTTCAACAACACCTCCGGCATCAACCGGCGGAGCCACGATACCTTCATCCTTGATACCCTCCTGAGTTACTGTACTGATTTTTGTATCCTCCAGTTTTTCTACTTCCGGTGGTTTTTCCTCTTCCTTCACCTCTTCATCTTTTACAACTTTTGGTGGAGTGAATTTGGTCATTTCCACTTTTGGCGGATCTGGTGGCTTCGGCGGAGGCGGAGGCGGAGGAGGTTCATTTTTTACCTCTTCCACTTTTGCCAGCTGTACTTCTTTAATATCCAAAGCTGTCTTTGAGTCTTTTGGACTCAGGGAAGAAATAAATGAAACCAATAGAATGAACAGGGCGATACTCGCCGTAATAACAAGCGCAAATGTCAGTCGCCTGTTGTACTGCTTTCTCAGTTCATATGCACCATATTCCTTATTCCTGCCTTCAAAGACCAGGTCCAGGAGTGGTGTATTTAATATCTTATTTACATCCATGATGCTTGATTTTAGACATAAGATGCGCTATGGGGTTTATTCCATAACAGCAATGTGTTATTGACCAGGGCTTGCTGCTTCGGTAATTTTCACCAGTTCATATTCCTGCGGGGTGATATCCACCATCGCATACCTTTTTATTTCATTGATGGTCATTTCATCCAGAATATCCACGGTGTTTTTATACGTGGCTTCCTCTGAAGGTTTTATGATCATAACGAGATCTTCAGGATTGGTACTTTGCTTTTTCCTGATGATTTCTTCACGGATTTTTTTGAAGCTGGAAGACTGAAGTTTTGATGGGTCCAGTCCTTCATAAAAAAACACGTGATCTTTACCACCAAGGAGAATTGTGAAAGCACCTGTCTCCTTAACCTTATTCTGATCTTCCGGCTTTTCCACATCCTTCGGCAGGAACAGTGTCATCGCTGTAGGTTCTGCCATGGTTGTTGTGAAAATGAAGAATGTGATCAGCAGAAAACCGAGATCCACCATGGGGGTCATATCCACCCTGGTAGATAATTTTTTTGCTTTTTTGACGCCCGGGCCTTTCTTATGCCCGCCACCATCGCCACCACCTTCTATACTTGCCATTTTAAAAAATTAAATGTTTTTAGAAATCTGATTTCTGAAATTCCGGATAATTCAGCTATGGTTTTTTTGAATTGAGCTGTTTCACCCTTGTTTCATACAAAGCTGTTCCCGGAGGAGCATCTTCAGGACTTGTGATCAGCAGAAACTTGTTCTGATCATTTTTCTTGAAAGCTGCCAGAACATTTTTAAAGGCCGGATACTTAGTACCATTATCTGCTTTAATCAACATATTGAGTTTTTTGCCTGAATAGGTTGACAAAACATCTCTGATCCAGAAAAATAATTCACCTCCGGTGGAATCGCCTGCCGGAACACCTGGTGATATGTATTTTTTCTGAGCTTCAGGATCCATTGACAGATATGATTTGAGCATGTTGAAAGGAACACCGATACTTGGGGCGTTCACAAATGCCTTGATTTCGGCAGGAGTGAGACCAAGCGAACGGGTGGTATTCACATTCTCGATTACCTTTTTGCTGTATTCCGGATTGTCCATAAAGAAATAAGCTTTACCATCTTTATCGATCTGCACTGTAAAATTGTCCTTTTCAGGCACTTTATTGGCAGAAACGGAATTGGGAGTCTTTATTTCTACCGGATCTTCTGGTTTAAATTTAGTTGCCAGCATGAAAAACGCCAGAATCAGAAATGCCACATCCACAAAGGGTGTCATGTCATTTTCCGGTGCATGCTTTTTTATTTTTACACTGGGCATTACTTGAACATTTAATGTTTAGATCCAAAACTCCCGGGTTTCCATAACCCGGGAATAATATTATTTATACAATGAAGCAAAGCTCTGTGTCAGCGTAAAACCTGACTCGTCAATACCATAGGTAATAGAGTCAATTTTAGTTGTAAAAACGTTATACATCAACAGTGCAACAGATGAAGTACCGATACCGAGCGCTGTATTATACAATGCTTCAGAGATACCTACTGCCAGTGTACCTGCAGCACCTGCGCCACCTTCTTCACCCAGAGAAGAGAACGCTTTAATCATACCCATTACCGTACCTAAAAGTGCGATCAGGGTACCGAGTGATGTTAAAGTAGAGAGAAACACGAGGTTTTTCTGCAGCATCGGCAATTCAAGTGCCGTAGCTTCTTCAACTTCTTTTTGAATCGCCAATACTTTTTGTTCAGTATTATACTCGTTATTGGTGATCATTTCTTTGTACTTACGGAGTCCGGCTTTCATAACATTGCCAACACTTCCTTTCTGTTTGTCGCATTCAGCCAGCGCAGCATCCACATTTTTATTGGCCAGGTGATACTGAACCTTGCGAATAAATTCGGAAATAGACCCACTGCCTGTAGCTTTTGAAATAGTAAGGAACCTTTCTATTGAGAAAGTTACCACCATCAGAAAACAGCCGATCAGTAGTGGTACTATAATTCCACCTTCATACATACGGTGCCAGGAGCCTTTGGGTCCCTTATGATCGGGCCAGAAACCACCTTCAGCATCAGGACGTGTAAATCCATCCGGTGCACCCAAAATAAACCTCCAGATCAAATAACCAGCAATAACGCATATGATGGGAGCAAGATAAGAAATTGCATTGCTGCTTTTCTTAGGTTGAACCGATGTAGTAGCCTTACCAGCCGCAGTTGGTTTTGTTTCTGCCATGACTTTG
>JAATGW010000600.1 GCA_015654495.1 Chitinophagales bacterium | reverse complement strand
CGATTGCGAAGCCGGCGGCATAAATTCCGAATGACATGAGATCTCCTTAGTCAGGTGCCGTGCAGTTAAGGGGAATCTCGCACGCTACTCCAGCCTCGCACCCCGAGAGGGCCTGGTCTGAGCAGTTCAGAACACTTGTTGCTGCGCTCACTTGAGAGCGACCCACGCAGAAGACATATTTCCGATAAAGCTTCGCCGAGGAGCCCAATTATAGGGAAGTTCACTGTCGGGCCGAGTAGAACGTCCGGAATCTGATCCAACGTGCTTGACGATTGCCTATAGATTGGCATTGTCAACAACCGAAGCGAAACTGATATTCAAAACCCCATCGGTAACATTGATGCTGTTAAACTGTTCAGTGGTTGCTGTCAGCAATCCCACTTTCGCATATATATCATAGTTAGTAAGGGTACCCTGGTTGTTTTCAACATTCACATTGAATTTGCGCAGGTTATTGCCTTCAAAGAAAATTTCTGCAAAATGCAGTTTTACAATATAGCTGCCGTTTGTTACAGGAATACTATAGCTGAAATTACCGAAACGCTCTGCCTGGTAAATCGCATCGTTGGTAGTGCCTGCAATCGGACTTGTAGTAGAGAAAGTTGCACCACCTGAATAATTGTTGTCTGCCTCCCAGGTCTGACCATTATAGGTAACGGCAGGTCCGCCGCTGTTGATAAGCTTGGTTGCTACAGGCGCAGCATTCAGTACATCAATTTTGAATTCATCTTCCACAAATAAATTCTGTGCATCAGTTGCTTTCACTTTTATGTTTGCAGTTCCAATCTGATCTGCTGCTATCGTCAGCGTAAGATTTGTACCGTTGATTGAAGCTCCTGTGATCAGCGCTGTATTTGTGTTTCCGGTTACACTGAATGTGAGATTTGCAACGCCATTGTTATCAGTAAATGTGTTAGCAATACTGATCACGACCGGAGGCGTATTTTTAACTACTGACTGATCCGGGATCGGATTGGCAATACCCGGAGCTGTATTAACTCCCGTTTGCGGTATCACTTCAATTGCTGAAACTTTTGCATTGTCAGTCACGCCGGTGAATTGAATATTCAGCACACCGTCTGTAACGCTGATATTTGTAAACGTTTCTATAATTGCTTTGAATGCACCACCTGCCTGCGACACAATATCATAGTTGGTCAGCAAGGGCTGGTTTTCACCACTTACATTAAATACCCTGCTACCTGAACTGGTGAAAAAGATTTCTGCAAAATGCAGTTTCACTGTATAGCTGCCATTAGTTACAGGAATACTATAGGTCACATTGCCCCAATGTTCTGATTGATAAAGTGCCGGGTTATCCGTGTTGCTGATAGGGTCGCTCGTTTCATAAGTGCCACCTATGCCACTGAAATACTGATCAGCACTCCAGTTACCATTTGTCAATGCTGGTCCACCGGCATTGATCTTAGCTACAGGTTCCACATTATCCGATACAGTCACATTAAATTCATCTTCTGCAAACTGACTTGAATTATCTGTTGCTTTGATTTTGATTTTTGCCGTACCGGTTGCATTGGCTGCAAAAGTCAGTGTGAGGTTGGTACCGTTTATAGTTGCTCCTGTTATAAGGGCAGTATTTGTATTTCCACTTACACTCAACACAAGGTTTGCTGCTCCGCCATCATCAGTGAACACATTTGACAGGTTCACCACTTTGCTCGTTGTTCCAAGGGTTATTGCCTGATCCTGAACAGGGTTCACAACAGCCGGAGCTGTAGTCACAATATTCATGAAGTCGTACTTCGCAGCAAAAGTGGTAGCAGTTCCTGAATGGGCAATTAAACCAACAGCAATAGCTCCGCCACTTTGCAGTTTGGTGGCAAGCGCACCAGTCACAGTATAGCTCCCTATTGTTACCATCGTTGGATTAACATCTGTATTGTATTTGGCAACCACTTCGTTTGTTGCCGGATTTACATCCAGATACAGATAGATATTATTTGCGGATAGTATTCCTGAAACAGTTGTTAGCGTATTGAAAGTTGTTGATCCTGCATTTTCACCAAACACGCGGATACCTGCTGTTCCCCCACTGGCAGCTCCGGAGAGTGCAATTGCAAGGAAATTATTCTGATCACCGTTTCCGATATAAATACCCTGGCGATGATTATCGTTCAATGATGATTGTGCAAGTCCGTTAAAGAATGGACCGATTAAACTTGACTGTACGGAGAATTGCGGTGAGCTGCTGTTTACTTTATAGCCAAACTGGAATCCGTTTTTCTGATTATTTGAAGAAGCTTTGCCGGCATCCGCAGGGAAACTGGCGAGACCTACGGCGCCACCCATAATTACTCCGGGATCATCAGGATTAAACAACTGACCGGGAGTCGTGGAATTGTTGATCATAAGCCCGGTAAAACCGAGGCCGAATAAACCCGTTCCCGGATTTCCGTTTAAGAAAGGATAAAGTATTGTTGTTGGAGTATTTGTTCCGTTTGTTGCATCATGATAAAATGCATCATTCACGTCCAGGATACCATCATTATCATCGTCTATGTCGTTCAGGTCAGAAACAAAATCGCCATCAAAATCTGCAGGGTAATTGAGGGGATTACATGGATTGCTGCCGTTATCAGTTTCATCTGCATTGCTGAATCCATCGTTATCATCATCAAGACTATAACTTGTATTATTTCCGGAACAATTACCCGCGCTGCTACCATCGGGAGTAAATACAAAAATCTTGTCTGCACCATAGTCGGCAACCCAGATACTTCCATCGAAAATTTCTCCTGCCTGCTGTGTGGTGATATCAAGCGGATTTACTCCGAAGCCACTGGCGAAAACTTCTTTTTGCTGAATACTGGTACCGTCGGAACTCATTTTCATCCTCCATATACTCCCGTTAAAATCAGCAGCAAAAAGGTCGCCTACGAGCTGACCATTAAAATAGTTAGATGAAAGATATTCAGTTATACCATTTGTAGATGCAGTGAATGTGGTTAAGGCACCATCATCAACGCCGGGGATCAGAAAATATGCTTCCTGGGCATTTGCCATATTAGTTGGCAAAGGCGGCCAGTCTGAAGTAGGTGTCTGGGTAAAAGTTCCTGAAGATCCTGAACGATAATACCATCCGGCGCCGGTTGGATTAGCTCTTATCGGAGTTGGGTGACCTCCGTAAATCGGCGTCATGCCGGGTTTTGAAACAAGGTGCATATTATCCAGGTTGTTCACCATCGGAAATCCGCCTGCATCTGAAGTTGAACCAGGTTCACTGGATTGGTATTCGTTTGTTATGGAAGCACTATTGAAATTTTTTGGATAACCTCCCCAGCCTTCATTTGCTCCGTTGTCAATTGTATATAACCTTCCTTGTTTGCCCGGAGCTTTTGTAAGAACCAAATCATAAGCATTTCTGTAACCAGGTGAATGAATCTGCACGGGTCCGCCGCTTACAAGTTTTGCCTGGTTGCGGCCATCGTTACCACCAAAAGGATCGTTCTGATCGATGGTTTGCTGTGAACCCGGAAGTGAAGAGTTATAGTCAGGGTTGGAAATATTTGTACGTGTAGGGTCATCAACTGTAGGCAGGTCATAAACATATTTATTATTACCAGAGCCTCTTACTGGCAGACTATTGATGACATTCAGATTAATTTTTAAGATTGCTGCTGACAATGCATATTCACAGGTAAAAGCAAAATTACTTGAAGGGCCACCTCCGTTTGTATTTCCACCTACGGAGAGGTATAATGTATTTGTAGCAGCATCCAGCTGCATTCCATTTACTGCATGATTTTCTTCTGACCTCGGTAAACCGCGAACGAGATCTACTTTTTCCCAGGAACTTCCATTCCATGTCAATCTCGACACAACTCCTGAATTGGTATCCAGGTTAAGATCACCCGCTGATCCACCACCACCAACACGCGGGTCACTTGAACTTACATATATAACAGGATTGGATGCGGTACCGGTAACAAGTAATCCTGTAACCTGCCTTACCGGAAAAGTATTGTCATTTGAACCATCATCATTATGGTTCTGCATATTCAAAACAAGATCCAGCGTCTGTGCATTCGTCACTGTATAGGTGTTACCATTTTTACTGATTGTATAGATCATGATTCTACCTACGTCGGAACCAACATACAATTTACCATCGGGACCGAACTGCAGGGTTGTGGGATTGCCCAGATTGGTGGCGTTTTGCAACTGAGAAAGACTGAAATTATACTGGGACTTTGCCGATCCAATTAAAAAGATCAAGACAGTAAGGAAAAGAGAAATCTTTTTCATTTTTGATTTTACGGATTGGTAGTAGTAAATCATATGCTCTGTTAGATTGTGTAATACATGGTTTAGCCAGTAGTCTCCTTAGAGAAACTGAAATAGGATTGGAGGACATGTTTTACAGAATCAGAAGTGAAAAAACTTTTGCGAACTAAAAAGGAGCACTTAGAGGGAGGTATTTCCGATGGATTGGAAGAATCAGCATAAAAGTAGAATAAATTATGAATTCTTCTTATTGTTAATAGAAAATAAATGTGTGAAAAAATATCTTTCCACATATTTAAGCACAGAAAAAAAAATCAGGAGAAATGCGTGAAAGCTTCTCCTGAATTGAGATATCCGTTGATTATTTTTCAAATGAAAAAATGCCCTTACCAATTGCAGATTGTTTTATCTGCATGAAACATAATTGGTTACATTAAATTGAACGGTTCTTTACGGATTGTAACTGTTTTAAAGTAAAATAAAATATGGAATACATAAGGCCAAAAAGCAGCGTGAAGCCCCAGGTTCTGAGATGCTGACCCGGATAAAATACTGTTTTTGCTGAATCTTGAAATAAAGGAATTGGATTTGTAAGCACATCCCATGTATTATACCTGAGATACCTGCCAAGATAGATTCCATATCCACATAATAAAAGGCAAATCAACATAATAGGTTTTACAATACGGGATTTGAAATAAAGATGAAGCATGTCTTCGATCATCATTAGCGATAATACACCCAGCAGCAATCCATTCCAGCTTGCTGTTGTTACCAGCATTATATCAATCCATCCTGGAAATTCCCCTCTTTGTTCATAATGAACAAGATCTGTTATCATATAAGGCGCATTTGGCAGAAATAGCAGCCATGCGATAAAAAATATTACAGACAACCATGGATGCCATTTCTTTCTTAATAAAATGAATGAGAATAAAACCGGAACAGCAGCCAGAATTGTGTTCCAGAAATAGTTTCCATAATGAAGATTGCCGGTAAACACTATTCTGACAGAGAGAATAAGGAATGTTAGTGCCACAGAATAACCGATCATTTTTAAAAAGGGAGAATAATTATACTGTTTCATAACTGATTTAGTTTGGGGATAAAAATTGTTAGTCCGGCAATTACGCTGATGAGAGAAATCCACAATACAGCACCTGCCGATAGGTCTTTCACTATTTTGATCACAGGATGCTGATCAGGTTCAACCAGGTCGCATATTTTTTCGATTGCACTGTTTATCATTTCAAGCGCTATAACTAGACCGATAAAAAGCAACAGTATCATCCATTCGGTGCTGGAAATTTTAAATATAAATCCAGCTACTACCACCAGTAAAGCAATCGCAGTTTGAATTTTTCCATTGGTTTCATTTTGGAGGAATAGCCACAGGCCGTTAAAAGCATACCTGAATGCATGAATTAGATTATAACTGCGTTTCATTATTTTGATTGATTTTGTTCTCCTGAGAAACTACTCAATAAAAGGGTACGGATTATAAAATTAATTGAATCAGGTAGCTGAAGGTTTAAATACGGGAGTCTCCGCTGTTCCATACCAGTTTACCCGCCTGCTGAAATACATTGCTACAGCCAAGATGATAAATAGACCGATGCTTCCGAATAACAGCGCTGTATCCTCAAGGCGTATCAGCACAAAAATAAAACCATATAACATCACCAGGGCGGCAAACAAAACAGCAGAAGGTATCCATTTCCTGAAATGCAAACCTGAATACCAGGTAACAAGCAGGATTGTAGCAGTAGCTGCAATGATATAGGCTGTATCAAATTCAATCAGCTCGCTTATGGAAAGCAGTAAAGTATAAAAAATGACAAGG
>JAATGW010000300.1 GCA_015654495.1 Chitinophagales bacterium | reverse complement strand
GCATGGACCCAAAAACGAATACTTCGAATTCGCGATTGAGAAATCCGAGGTAACCAGCCAGACAATCCTGGTAATTAAGGATTTCAGCGAAAAAAAGGAAATTCCCGATCAGAAACGCCTCTGGGATTTCCAGGTAAATGACCTTTTTTACAGATTGGGTAACTAACAGGGCCAACCTTAGAACGTTTATTTATTACTGAGAACATCCAGGATACTGATATATCCTGCAATAAGTCTTTCCGGTAACTTATTCCATTCTTCCAGCGGAAATTTCACGGCAAGCTTTGTAAAATTGCGGGCATCGTATAACTCCAGCCATTCGTCGGGTTCGATAAGGGAAACCGGAATATAGTTGTCTTCTCCGAAATGATGTTCCCATTCATCCATTCCAACGGCAGTATAAAAACCCTGTTCGCAGAGGTTGGGAAATTCTTCGATTATACGTTGATGGTAGTGTTCCCTGTAGTTCCCTTTCAGATGTACTGTAATACTCATAAAATTACCCCACCAGAACATGGTCCTGATTGCAAAAATATCGTGGGGTCTGAAATAACGGGGGTAGTCGAGGATCACAAACGGCAGCCCCAGGTAATTTTCACCACGGGAAATTTTCGGAGATATTTCCAGAACTTCATTCCACTCATAGCTGAAGGGCTTAACCGCCTGCTGCATTCGCAGGGTAAGCTCGCCGAACATATCAAAGACTTTTTCTATAATGGCATTCTTTGTTAAAATAAATGACGGGTCAGTTACCAGCCGGAGTTCCTCTGCCGAAAGCCCTATTTTTGCAATATTTCTCATTAAGGGAAATTTATCTGGTTAATCTGTGATCAAGAAACTCTACACACTTATATTAAAAGCTTTTATAGGGCCATTTATTGCGACGTTCTTCATTACCATGTTCGTTTTGGTGATGCAATTTTTCTGGAAATACATAGACGACCTTGTTGGAAAAGGTCTTGACCTGCTCAGTATCCTGAAATTAACAGGTTTTGTCGCCATTAACACCGTGCCTCTGGCACTTCCGCTTGCAATTCTGCTTTCCTCCATCATGACATTCGGGAATCTCGGTGAAAGTTTCGAACTTGTTGCTATTAAATCAGCTGGCATCCCCTTGCTCCGTTTTATGCAGCCGCTTCTCTTTGTAAGTCTGGGTTTATGTATGCTGGCTTTTCTTTTTGCCAATTACGTAATACCCGTTGCCCAGCTGAAATTCACCACCATGCTTTTTGATATCAGGGTTGCTAAACCTGCATTCGACATCAAGGAAGGAATTTTTTACGACAAAATTCCGGGATTTGCCATAAAAGTTGGCAGCAAGGAAAAAGACGGAAACACCATTTATGATGTAATTATTTATGAAAACCAGTTTGCACTGCAGGATAATATTATCGTTGCTGAAAGCGGAACCATGTCAGTAAGCTCCGATAAGAAGTTTCTCGAATTTAATCTGAAAAACGGCTGGAGATATCAGGAAAAAGGCCAGTTCAATACTGCCGAAACTGAATTTTACAGACTGGGTTTTAAAGAATACAAAAAAAGTTTCGACCTCAGCAGTTTTGATGTACTTAAAACTCCCGACAGTGCCTTTAAGGACAATTATGCTATGCTGGATGTAAAACAACTTGGCAAAGCAGTTGACAGTCTTGAAAATCACGTAAAGACCAATCTCGCTGCCAGGGTTTCCCGCGAACTCGGCGGATACTTTCTTTTCAGGAAGAAAATGGATAGTGGGTGGAAATCAAAAAAAGTAATTATTCCTGACAGTATTAGAAATTACAGACAACTGATACCTGATAGTGCGAAGAATCTTGTAAATACCAGGGCTATTGATAAAATCAATATGATGCGTTCCTCGCTTGATATCATCAACCTTGAATATCAGCAGAAGAGAAAAGATATTCGTTACTACCTGATAGAGTGGCACAGGAAATTCGTACTTTCTTTCGCTTGTTTTGTACTGTTTATGATCGGAGCTCCGCTGGGTTCGATTATACGTAAAGGTGGACTGGGATTGCCATTGGTTTTCGCTGTGATCTTCTTTCTTATTTTCCACCTCCTGTATATGTTCGGAGAAAAATTTGTCCGTCAGGATATCATGACGCCATTTGGCGGAATGTGGCTTTCAGTATACAGCCTGATCCCGGTGAGTATATTCCTGATCTATAAGGCAATGAATGATTCACAACTTTTCAACTCGGAATTCTATTTCAGGACTTTCAGAATAGTGAGAGACAACTGGCACGGTTTATTTAAGAGAAACAGTTAGTTCAATTCATTTAACTTCATAAAAAAAAACCACATGCCCTTCCATTCATCACGCCGAAAATTCCTGCAAACAACTCTTACAGGAAGCATGGTAGCTGGTGCAGCAGCAGTTATTCCCGGTCTGGAATCCTGCAAAACCACACAAAAAACCGCAACCAATACTTTACCCCTTACAGCATTGGAGCAAACACCTTTGCCATATGCGTTCAATGCACTGGAGCCCGCGATCGATGCGCGTACAATGGAAATTCACTATACCAAACATGCTGCGGCTTATGCCAAGGCCATTAAAGAAGCGGTTGACGCAGAGGCGCCAGGGAAAAGCCTGGAGAGCCTGTTTCCGGTTGTCTCAAAATATTCCACCAAACTGAGAAACAATGGCGGTGGTCATTATAACCATGAGTTATTCTGGAAAACCATGGCTCCGAATGCGGGTCAGCTGGGCGCCGGAAAATTGAAGACTGCGATTGATGCGTCTTTTACGGGATATGATCAGTTTAAAACAAAGCTCACCGAAGCAGCAATGACCCGTTTTGGTTCAGGCTGGGCCTGGCTTTATCTTGATTCAGATAAAAAACTTCAGATCGGATCTACCCCTAACCAGGATAATCCCCTGATGGATGTGTCGACAGTAAAAGGCACTCCTTTACTTGGACTGGATGTTTGGGAACATGCTTATTACCTGAAATACCAGAATAAAAGAGCGGACTACGTTAATGCCTGGTTCAGTCTTATCAATTGGGATTTTGTTCAGAAAAGGTATGACTCCCTGGTATAACCGAAGTAAAAACGGATACCCGAGCTAACATGATAAATATCCGGATCATTATCTTCCTGCTATTGGCAACTGTATGTTTTTTTCTCCTGCTCCGTTATCAGGGCAGGCTTGAAAATAAAACATCGCCACTGGGGATTGTATCCCTGGAATTCGCAGGCAGTCCGGCGCAGGTAAAAGAAATCCGTGCCGGCTGGAAAGCAGAAAATAAACTGCAAAGAGCACGGAATAATATTCTGCTCGACTTTCTTTTTATTCCATTCTATAGCATGCTTTTTTACACATTATGCGGCAGCATCTCTGTGCGGTCACGTGGTTTTGTGGCCAAAGCCGGGGTGATGCTGGCATTTGGAGCGCTGGTGGCAGGGCTGCTCGATTTCTTTGAAAATATCCTGATGTTATTTTCACTGGGAGGATTGGTCAGTCAACTAACTGTTATCCTTACTTCCTTTTTTGCATCTTCAAAATTCATCCTGCTGGTATTGGCATTGCTTTATGTTATTCCATTCGGACTGGTGGTAATTATTCAGAAACTTGCATACGGAAAAAGTAGCGGCAGGTAAAAATTTACCAAAAGAAGCAGTTGTAATTGTGCGGGATAGTTTCGTCATGCCGGAAATCACTACCGTGTTCTACTTCGTATTTCGGCCTTCGCACTTCGTACTTCCTATAATTGGCTCAGCCTTTGAGGATACCTTCTACTCAAGGGTAAGTCGGTTCCGCAAAGGCTGATATGGACTTGCAATCAGGCACAAATATAAAAAGCTGCTTCATAATCAAAAATTTATCTGGCATTTATTCTGGAAATTATAACAGTTGATGAAAAGATATGATACAACTGCTTTCAAGGTAAAACGTTGAACGTTTAAAGTTAAACTTCTTACATTCGTCCCTAAATCATTTTTGAATGGAGGTCTGGAAAAAGTATCAGGAGAATAACAAATCAAGATTTCTGGATGAATTAATAACCCTGTTGAAAATTCCAAGTATCAGTGCAAAAACGGAACACAGATCTGATATGGTGAGTTGCGCTGAAGCGGTAAAAGAAAAATTGCTTGAGGCAGGTGCTGATATAGCTACGGTATATGCGACAGAAGGACATCCTTTGGTTTATGCAGAAAAAATCATTGATCCCTCCCTGCCTACAGTACTTGTTTACGGGCACTACGATGTTCAACCTGCGGATCCTTTGGAACTCTGGCAAAGCGGCCCTTTTGAACCTGAAATCAGAAACGGCAAATTATATGCACGTGGTTCCTGCGACGATAAGGGTCAGTTTTTCATGCATATCAAAGCATTGGAAATTCTTGTAAGAACCAATACTCTTCAATCGAATATTAAATTCTGCATTGAAGGTGAGGAGGAAATCGGTTCGCCGAGCCTTGCAAAATTTGTTCAGCAGAACAGGGATCTGCTGAAAGCCGATGTGATTCTAATAAGTGATACCGCAATGATCAGTCTTGACCACCCTTCAATAGACATAGGTGTGCGCGGTTTGAGTTATATCGAAGTTGAAGTAACAGGCCCCAACAGGGACCTTCACAGTGGCGTTTATGGTGGAGCGGTAGCCAACCCAATAACTATACTTGCAAAAATGATCGCATCACTGCACGATGAAAATAACCATATTACCATACCCGGGTTCTATAATGCTGTACTGGTAGCTACTGATGCAGAAAGAAAACTGATGGCAAAGGCGCCCTTTG
>JAATGW010000243.1 GCA_015654495.1 Chitinophagales bacterium | reverse complement strand
TTGATAACTTTATTGAAAGATGAATCATTATTGGAGAGTATGAACAGTCCGTGGTCTGTGCCCAACCATATTCGTTTATTCGGGTCCATTTGAATGACTCTGATTGTGTTGGATGGTAAGCCAGAACTGATCCCCATTTCTGGTAATAGAAATGTTGGTTGGGAAATTCCGATGAAGTGAAAGATAACTACCGCGACTAACGTAGAGATAAATTTCGAAAGCCGGATCGTGAAACAGGCAGACATTTTTCGTTTAATAGTATAATTTTATCCTTATTGAATCCTTTTACATAACTTCTATTGACGACGTACGTTTTGTGTATACGTATAAATCCGATACCAAGATCTGCCATAAGTGATTTTATAGTGCGTGCAATTGTATAGATCTCAGTGTCCAGATAAATAGTGCTGTATGGTCCGTCACCTTCCACATATAAAATATTAGAGCATCTAAGAGTCGTAATTAATCCTTTCTGCCTGACTTGTAGAAGGGCAACTTGCACAGCTTGGATAAAATCATTTTGAAGACGTAACAGGCAATCACGAAGATCTTCTTCTCTAACAGGCTTTACCAGGTAGTCAAAAGCCTTATTTCTCAGTGCCTTTAGCAAGTATTCTGAATATGCTGTTACAAAAACTATTTTAGTGGCTTTACCAATCAAGGGCAATAAATTAAATCCTGAAGTTCCTTTCAAATTAATGTCAAGGAACACAATGTCATAGAGCGTAGTTTTAAATTTGACTTCTGCTTCTTCAAAACTTCTTGCAAAAACTAATGGATGTATTTCCGTCAGGAAATATTTTTCTATTAGTATTTTAAGTGCTGTTCGTGCATTTTGTTCATCATCAATTATCAGAATAGAAAATTTCATAACATGCATACCTGTTCGTTACCTAAAGTACTCATTTAAATTGTGCATCCAAACTCTTTTATTGAGTGCCCGATTATTTTTTTACTATTTATATACATTTTTGAGAAGCTTGAAAAACCGCCGATTAACTGAATTTAAATGTCTTTGGATGCCATTCAATAAAAAAAGTGATGATTCAATAAATGAGTATTTCAAATGACTGTTTGAATAACTAATTTCAAATGTTATTGTCTTATTCTAACCCAATACAATTGGAGAAATTAAGACCTACGCACCCGATGTGCGACCACCATGTTTCATCTAAACCGCTTTTTAATGAAAACTTCTTTAATGCATTTATATCAATTCTTCCTGATAGCCGCCGTATTACTAAGCGTATCGGCTTGCGATAAAGATCAACATGATCTTTCAAAAGACTATTATGAACATTTAATCAACGAAATTGGGTCCAATGTAAATTTGAAGAAAGACTTAATTGCATATTGGCCTTTTGCTGGAAACGCTGATGACGCCAGTGGAAATAAACACCACGGTCTGGTTCAGGGACCTTCCTTGACGACTGATCGCAAAGGGAAAAAAAATGCCGCGTATTATTTTGATGGTATTAATTACTCCAAAATTCTGGTATCTAACGATGCTGGATTAAATCTCACAGAAGATTTTACAATAAGCTGCTGGTTTAATTTAAAAGGCACCTTCGCTGAAGGAACAATTAGAACAATACTGTCAAAAGTTGGCGATGGACTCGGAACATTGGATGGCTATATTTTCGGTCTCTGGGCAGGCGACGAGCAAACTGGGATGGTTAATTTCCAGGCAATGCCTTTTCATTCTGCAGATACGTACCCATCTGGAACATCTGGTTTTGTCCAGCGCAATAAATGGTATAATTATACAGCTACCTATTCTAAAAAGACATCTCAATTGCGGTATTACCTGAATGGGAAATTGATCGATATAAAACTATTGACTTTCACCATCGGCCAAAATTCAAACCCATTCGTGATAGGAACACAGCTATCTATCTATAATACCGTCAAAACCTTCCATGGTTCACTTGATGAGATCCGGATATATAACCGTGTGCTGAACAGTCGGGAAATTCAATCATTGTTTGATTTTTAAAATTGTATTGAGCCATCTTCAAAACGGCATGGCAAATTTTAAAGGCTTGAAACTCAACAAACATTTATGGTAAAGAATTTTCCAAACAGAATGCTATTGATTATTGTTTTCACTCCCTGTATAAGTAATCTGGAAGCTGACATAATTGAAAACGGCATAATCTGGACTGCAAACCCCGAGTAACTCTGGAAAGAAGTAATGGAGAACTGCGCAGATATAATTCTTCCACCAACCCTGAGGATGAATTTGAAAGATATCGTGGAAGCAGAACAGCGCTATTCTGGGTCAATGGTCAGGAGATACAATAAGATTACAGGTTTGTTTAAAAATAATGCTTTACATCTGCTGGTGAAAACACAGGGAACATATTCGCCCGAACGTTTTGATCAGGCGGTGCAAAATAAATTGAATTTTCGATCGGTCATATTTCTGTTATAAGAACTGTGGCCCGAGGAAAAGTTCTACATGAGAAAAAGTATGACAACGACATCCATAACAAAATCGCACAAGTCAAAAATCTTTTTTTGAAAATCAGGGTCTGTTCGTGTTTCTATCATTTTCCGTATATAACGCCTTAGTTTTCGCGAAGTTGAATGACCTTTCCCATCCCGATTTAATTTGTCAAATACATCAAACCAGATTTAAGCAGAACTGCCAATTATATGAAACAGAGCATTTAGTGGTTGCAATTTATTCGCCCAATTCGTGGTTCCAAATCCACTTATTCATCATCAAGCTATTATTTTAATTTTTGTTCGAATCAGAAATCGCTCTCCCCATTAATTCCTACGGCCTATTTCCCGGGGAAAATAGCAGATCAGAGCGACCTGCTGCTTCCACATTGTCCAACTTCAATCTTGCTAAAATCCAATCTACGAATCTCACCGTATTCGAACACTAGCTGTCCGTTTTCGCACAGTTCGGACAGCTCCTGTAAAGGCTTTCAATTCTGGTACTGTTTAGGGGCAAGACCGTCCCGTTTGGTGGAATGATTTTCTATTCCGCGCGGAGGGATTTCACCGGGTTGGCAATTGCAGCCTTCAAAGCCTGATAGCCCACAGCTATAAATGCAATCAGTAAAGAAATGCCGGCAATTGTCAGGTACATCCACCAGCTTAATTGAATACGGTATTCAAAATCCTGCAGCCATTTGTTCATTAGCCACACCGAAACCGGAATGGCAATAAGGAGTGCCATACAAGCCATGCCAAGAAATCCGACAGATAATTTTGAAACAAGATGGGCGACATCGGCGCCTAATAATTTTCTGATGCCGATTTCTTTTGTTCTGTTTGTTGTATTGATGGACGACAACCCGAATAGCCCGAGACATGCAATTATGATGGCAAAAATGCAACTGACCCGGATAATGGTCTGCCAGCGCATTTCCGCTTCGTACATCGAGGCAATATTCTGATCGAGGAATGTGTATTCAAACGGGTAGGTGTCGGTTGCTTTTTTCCATGCACTTTCAATCTTTGCAATGGTTTGTTGTGTATTGCCTGGTTTCATCCTGAATAAAAAATACCTCACATAGCCGCGTAATAAGGTATGTTGTTGCGGCTCAATTTTTTTTGCCAGATTATCGAAATGATAGTCTTTTACCACACCAATAATGGTAGACCGGATCGCTTCGTTGTAGACCCCGATTTTTGCATCCGGCCCCAGCATTTTAAATAATGATTCATTTACAACTGAGGGACGTACTTTCCTGGAACTGTCGTCACTGATCTGCGGCGAAAAGCTCCTGCCCCGGATAATCGGCAACCCAAGAAGTTTGAAATAGCTGTAATCAACATCCATTTGCCGCAGCCATTGTTGTTCGCCATTCAGCTTAAACCCGTTCCGGTTTCCGCCACCATCAAAACCACCGGTGATCGCGCTGAACGAAACTATAGATGGCTCTGTTTCTGAATAATGCTGCAATCTGTCATGGATCTGTTTGGTGTATTCGCGGTCATAAGTTTGATTCTGCACCAGGAGAACCTGTTCTTTGTCAAAACCAAGATCCTTATTGCTGATATATTTCATTTGAAGACTGATCACAAAAGCGGCCATCATCAGAATTATACAAACAGCATATTGGGATACAACAAGTATTCTTGAAAAACGCGGATTTATTTTGAAAGTCTGGTTGCTTTTGAGAATGGAAACCGGTTTCATTCTGGAAAGAAACAGGGCAGGGTAGTAGCCGGCAATTAATCCTAACAACAAGGTCAATACTAAAATTCCCAGCAAGTTGGCGGGCATATAGAAATCAGAAAATTTCAGGTGGGTGCCAATCATTTCGTTGAAAAAGGGCACAAGAACCTGTGCAAAAATTAATCCTATGATTACTGCAATGATTACGATCACCTGTGTTTCCACCCAGAACTGCATAATGACTACTTTTCGCCTTGCTCCCATTACTTTCCGCACCCCGATTTCCTGAGACCTTGCAGCGCCATTAGATACTGCCAGCAAAACATAATTCAAAGCGGCAATTAACATAATGATGATAACGAGGCAGGATAGCTGATAAATGTTTTTTGCATTTGTATAATGTCCCCAGGGGGAAGAAGCATTATAGTGACATTCAGTCAGCGGCCTCAGTGTCCAACGCATTTTGCCGGCATCATGGTCCTTATAATATTCTCCATATGATTTAAAAAATGGAATGGTAAAATAATTGGTCACCCATTGATTCATCTTTGCTTCAAATTTCACGGGATCGACTCCAGGTTTCAGTTCTACAATGATGGGATGACTTAAGCTGTTGAAACGATCTACTGCAACAAGTTCTTCTGCTGTAGGTTTTGCAAGTGGAAAAATCGCATCGAATCTGATACTTGAATTTTCCGGCGCATCTTTAGCCACTGCGGAAACAGTAAACAACTGTTTATCATCGCCGGCAGCTGCGATTGTTTTGCCCAGAGCAGGGGATTTTCCGAAATATTTTCTTGCTGTTGATTCACTGAGTACAATATTTTCCGGCCTTTCAAGAGCGGTAGCGGCATTTCCTTCTATCAAAGGGAATGAAAAAGAATTGAAGAAATCTTTCCCGGCGCCATATACGTTTTCTTCTTTGAAGATCTGATCACCTACACTAAAGAAATGCTGTCCTTCATTTTTAAAGGTTATTGCCGAAGCAATTTCCGGCAGCGCTTTTTCCATTTCAGTGGGAGTCACCATCGGGAAAACAAGTCCGTTTTTTATTTCATGTTTTTTTGTAAGAAAAGAAAAGAAATGTTCTTTCGGCGTGTCTTCGGACCTGGCCCAGAGGTTGGTCATTTCCAACCGGAACAGACGATCTTTTTTTACATGAAATGTATCAAAGGATTGTTCATGCCTTATGTGAAGAAAGAGCAGGATGCAGAAAGTAACTGATATCGAAAGCCCGCCGATATTGATCAGGCTGAACATTTTGTTCTTCCGGAGATTGCGGAGGGCAATTTTGAGGTAGTTGGTGAGCATGAGTTTTTAGTTCATAGTTTTTAGTTCATAGTTTTTAGTTCATAGTTCATAGTTCATAGTTCTTAGTTCACGGAGGGGTTTAACGTTTAACGTTAAACTTCACGATCACTCCGTTCTCAAACTCTTAACTGGATTTGAATTAGCCGCCCGAATAGATTGCACCACAATCGTCGCCATTGCAATTCCCAATGCCAGCAATGCACAAAGTGGAAATATCCACCAGCTGATCGCTGTACGATAGCTGAAATCCTGCAACCATCTGTTCATAATATACCATGATAGCGGTATGGCAAGAACGATTGCGACTACAACGAGTTTGGCAAAATCTTTTGAAAGCAATAACAGGATATCGCTTACCGACGCACCCAGCACTTTCCTTACTCCAATCTCCTTGGTACGTTTTACCGTAGCGAAAAGTACCAGGCCGAACAAACCCAGGCATGCAACGAAAATCGCTATACCGGCAAAGATGTTAAACACCTTTCCAAAAAGCTGGTCATTTTTATATTGCCAGTTGAAGTGATCATTCAGAAAAAAGTAATCAAAATGATTTCCCGGAAACATGGCGTCATATTTCGCTTTGATCGCCGAGATTGTGCCCGGCAGATTCTGTGTTGTTTTCAGCCTGAGGGAAATATCATTGTAAGTGCCGAATGATGGAATGAAAACAGTCGGTTCCATCGGGTAGCGCAGCGACTTCTGATGAACATCCTCCAATACTCCAATCACTGTCCAGCGCCTCGTTCCGCGCAGAATGTCTTTTCCTATTGCAGCTTCAGGCGATGCAAAACCTAAAAGTTTTGCTGCTGATCTGTTGATTAAAGTGTTTTTAAGCTTACTGCCGTCGGGGTCATGATCTGATGAGGAAAATGGTCTGCCGGCAATGATTTTCATTTTATATAAAGGCACAAAATCGTAGTCGGTTTGCATTACACGCACGGTAAATTGGTTGTTGGAAGCTGAGTCCGCCTGGCGAACATTAAAGCTCCGGCCCAGTTCATTACCAAAAACATTTCCTGATGTTGCAGCGGCTTCTACAGCGGAGATCGTTTTGAATTCCTCTTTTAAAATCGTAATCTTATTGATGAAAGTGGAATCATAACCTGTGAGCATCGGCTGTTTTACAACCAGCACCTGCTCCATGTCAAAACCGAGATTTGTTTTATTCAGAAAATTCAGCTGTTTGGTGACAATTATTGCTCCGGCAATCAGAATTGCGGTTATACAGAACTGTGAGATAACCAAAACTTTCCGGAGTAAAATACCTTTGGTGCCACTGGAGAACTGACCCTTCAACACCTGTATGGGCCTGAATGACGAGAGTACAAAAGCAGGATAAAAGCCGGACAACAGCATGCCGGTAATTATAAGGGCAATCAATCCAATCAGGATCGAATAGCCTTTCATTCCTTTTGAAAATATATATGCCATTGATAACTGCTGTTCAAGCAGTTTGTTTAAACCACCCTGTAACAGATAAACAAAAAGTACAGCAAGTGCGAGTGCAATAAGATTAACGAGTATGGATTCAAATAAAAACTGAGCTATGAGTTGGTTGAGTAAGACACCGACCACCTTAAGGATACCTATCTCTCTCGCCCGTTCTGCAGAACGTGCTGTGGCCAGATTTATATAGTTAACCCAACCGATGACGATAATAAAAATTGCAATGGTCAGCAAACCCCAGACTGCAGTAGAGCTTCCGGTACGACCAATTTCATATTCAAAATCGGAATAGAGATGCGCGTTTGAAAGTGGCTGGAGATAAAATTTTTCATCACTTCCCGAAATTTTATTTCCCTGAAAATGTTTCTGTGAGAAAACAGCCATTCCTGCATTAATCTTCCGGTAATCGGTGCCCGGTTTCAGTTGTACATAATGCCAGAAATCAGATTGCGTAAAGTCATAGTTTGACTCCTTCCAGAAATGCATGATGGTGGGATAGGAAATTACCATGCAAAAATCCAGGTGTGAGTTTTCCGGTACATCTTTAAAAACTGCATCCACGCGATAGGGCATTGAGTCACGGTTAAGTACAATTGCTTTGCCGATAATATCCTCGAAATTATTGCGGGGCAGATCAAATATTTTTTTCGCCAGCGTTTCAGAAATTGCAAGTGTAAATGGTTCTTTCAGCATCTCCTTGCGGCTGCCGGCAGTGATCGGATAGTCGAACATCTGAAAGAAAATATTCTCCCCGAAAAAAACATGTTCGTCTTCAATTTTCTTATCACCATTACTCAGGATTGTCTGACCAAACGTTGCGATTCTCGCATTGGCAATCACATCATCATAATCATCATTTAATGCTTTGCCAACGCCGGAATAAGTTATCGTGCCGTGCTGGATCAGGTTGCCCTGCTGATAACGATCATTTACCACGCGGTATATGTCCGCCGCGTTTTCATTGAACTGATCATAGCTAAGTTTGAAACTTACATACTGCAGGATCAGAAGGCAAACTGCCATTCCGATAGCAAGGCCAAAAATGTTAATCAGGCTAAACATTTTGTGCTTAGCCAGATTCCGCCAGGCGATTTTCAGGTAGTTGGTGAACATGTTCGAGTGTTTAGGAAATAGTTTTTAGTGAGTAGGTATATTCATAGGCAAAAGGCAAGAGGCAAAAGGCAAGAGGAACAGCCAGTGAAGAGGGAGTAGTGATAAAGAGCTTCAAGGACGATCTAAGTTTTAAGGGACAAAAGGGCAAAAGATTTCGCACCGTGAAAAATACGTCAAATGGCGATGAAAACATCATGGAACTGCCCTTCTTCCCAATTATTTTTGACTCATTAATATTCATCAAAATGTTTGAATTAAGTTATGAAAAAAGTTTTAGGTTATACGTTTTACGTTTAACGTTTGACCATGCCTGATTGAGAAACAATAACGATAACAGATAAGAACGCTTAGGCATTAAATCTCCAAGCGCCGGCTGTTTTC
>JAATGW010000153.1 GCA_015654495.1 Chitinophagales bacterium | reverse complement strand
TACAGTCGTTTCGTGGTTACAAATAGAGTTTGGACACAACCCGTATTTATCGATCTGTGCTATCAACTAAGTGCATATTATGGAACAATCTTCAGTGCAACCCGTCCAGGTAAACCGCGCGATAAGGCTATGGTTGAAAAGGCTGTCAGCATTGTGTACAGAAAAGTATATGCTCCCTTGCGTGACCACAATTTTACCTCTCTGGCCCAAATCAATCACCACTTCATCATCCAATTGGATCTGCTCAATGCACAGCCATATAAAGGCTCTTCATTCAGCAGGAAAGAATTGTTTATGAGGCAGGAGCAGGCTTTTCTAACTGAACTGCCAGCCACACCCTGTCTCTTAAAAAAATGTAGTGTCTTGACTGTGCAGCGCAACTACCATGTGCAGCTGAGGAAGAAGGACGGTATTATAGCACGCCATGGCAATAGGTAGGTAAAAAAGTAGAAGTGTGGTATGATCAGAAAACCGTGGAGATCTATTATGATCACGAGCGGATAGCCATGCATCTTCGAAGCCGGGACACGAACGGGTACACCACAATCAACGAACACATGCCTGTTAATCATCAGCAGGCCAGATCGATCAATGGCTTCAGTAAGGAGGACCTGCTCACTAAAGCGTCACGTATTGGAAGCAATACGCATAAGGTGGCAGAGAAAATATTAAGCAACAGTATCTATATGGAACAAAATTATAAAGCCTGCTTTGGTATGCTGATGTTTGAAAAGCGTTATGGAAGCCAAAGACTGGAGGCGGCTTGTACATTGGCCCTGACGGGCGCGAGGGTAAACTATACCATGATTAAAAACATGCTTCGCACAGGTATGGATAAACAAATCCGTCTACCGCTGGATAAACCTCTTCCACCGCATGATAACATACGTGGACCTCAAAATTATCAGTGATCAATAAAGCAGAAAAATCTTCAACATGAATACAAATGCAACACTCGAACAAATGAAGCAGCTACGCTTAACCGGTATGGTACAGGCTTATCAACAACAACTTGAACTGCCCGTCATCACCAACTGGAGGCGCATGAACTGGTGGCCCAACTTATCCAAAGTGAACAGCTTAACCGGCAAAAGGAAAAAACAACTTACTACCTCAAACTGGCTAAGCTGCGGCTCAATGCCATACCCGAACAAATCAATTGCTCTGCAGCAAGGAATTTTACAAAGCAACAACTGTCTACACTTTTAGAAGGTCATTACCTGGAGCAGGGAGAAAATATATTGCTCACAGGTGATACCGGTTACGGTAAAAGTTATCTGGCCTGTGCACTCGGATACCAGGCATGTCTGATGGGAATGAAAACAGCCTATCTGAGTATGAACAGGTTTATTGAAAAAATAACACTCTCCAAACTCGATGGCACTTATATCAGGTTATTAAATCACTTTGAAAGACAGTCACTGATTATTATCGACGACTTTGGTTTACAGCCCATGCAACAGGATACCAAACTTGCGCTATTGCAAATACTTGAAGAGCGCCACGGAAAACGATCCACCATTATCACTTCACAACTTCCGATCAGCGCATGGTACAACTATATCAATGAACCTACCGTAGCAGATGCGATAATGGACAGATTGACAGCCAACGCACATAAAATAGAACTAAAAGGAGAATCACTGAGAAGAAAAAAATGATTGATATAAAACAGGATAAATATATTTGATCAACGACAAACCGATCTTTGAATTACTGCTGTTCTTCTACCTCTGATGAGGGGGTCAACTTGAGCCGGAACAGGGGGGTTAGATTGACCGGAATTTACACCAGACCTATTAATAATATCTCTGTCATCAATAGACATAGGTATTAGCTCGTCTGTTTTGGGTAATACTTGTTTTACTTCAATATGCTGACCTTTATTTAGAGAAGAGGTATCAAAGTTAGTTTTATACAAAAACTTTAAGATTGTACTTTCCTTTGATAAAGCGGTTTGAGCTTGACAACTCAGCCCACTAACACTGAAAAGAAATATCAATAGATGCAGTTTCATTTTACTGTTTTTTCTTATAGTACGTCCTTATCAGTTGGTTGATTGGGGTGCTGGCTATCGTTGCAGGTTTGCCATCTTTAGGTTTGGCATTGTTATAGTTTGTAACCTGCTCAAGAGTTTGATTTTTCTGCACACCAGCCACGTCATTTTTATGAGTATATCTATCTGTTGCCAAAAGTTGCCCATATTGCTACTTTTGTACCATGAGCCTAGCCGACAACATTAAAAACATCCGGGAAGAAAAAAATTTAAAGCAGATCGAAGTGGCCACCCATATCGGTGTCGATAAATCTGCCTACAGCAAGATTGAAAAAGGACTCCGCAGCCTCACCGTGGAAGAACTGCAGAAAATGGCACAGCTCTTTAACCTCTCCACCGATCAGATCATCAACTATGATGGCAAAGTGCCCCGCGAAGTAGTCATGGAAGATAAAACCGCCGTCGAACAAATGAGGCTCATTCAACAGCTCGATGATGAAGAAAAACAAACCATCTTCAAACTCATAGATAAAATGCTCACCAATAAAAAGTTCAAAGACTTTTTCCAGAAAAATATTGCAGCATTGTAAAAAATAGAACCTAAACAGGATTGACTAAATCCATTGTCGAAAAATTGATCAATATAATCGTTATCAAAGACTCAAGCTATATTTGTACAGCTCAAGCTTATGCGCATTAATTACTTTTTTCATGGCCAAAAGGCTGGTACTGGATTTAGGAACAAACTACATTGGATGGGCTTTGATCGATAACCAGGCTCATCAGATCCTTGATTCATCCGCACATGCGCATGAACGTAGAAGACTTCAAAGGAAGAAGAAAAAACAACGCATCGCCCGCAGATCTTCACCCCATCTTCATCAACACTTTTCCTGGTCTTGTAGGATTATGTTGATCTAGCAGTTTGTATTTCTATTCCTCTCTCCTTGAATTTCTGTACGCTATATTCAAAACTGTCAAATTATGTAACGACAACAGGAAATCAACTCAATTGTTATTAAACTACTTGCTGTGAGTCAATTTCAAAATTTTACAGTCTTTAATTCGTATTTCAACGTATGGCACACCTCCATATCGCGAATTTAAAGTTCCTTTTACTACCCATATCGAATCTCTTTTCTCAGCAATAAACGGCTTTTTCTTGTAAATGCTTTCTCCATAAGTTCTTAGCCACAAATTTTCAGCAATTTTTAGCGCTTTTCCCTCATCTTTTACACAATCCTCAGAAAATCTGTTTTTACCTGCTTCAGAAGTGGACTGGGCAATCATAAATATTAAGAATAATA
Organism: Chitinophagales bacterium; assembly: GCA_015654495.1. GTDB lineage: Bacteria > Bacteroidota > Bacteroidia > Chitinophagales > Chitinophagaceae > Pollutibacter. The sequence continues at coordinate 3,228 of JAATGW010000153.1, read as the reverse complement.
TCACATTATTTATCATAAGATGTTTCATTTATAAATGATTTTCCTTTTAACCATGGAGGAGGAGTGTCACCATAATCACCGATATACCTTGGTTCAAAGTTTTTAATCATTTGATTAACTTTTGCACCATCTTCTACGGGGTCGTCTAGTTTATATTTCTTTCTTTGCTCCTGTATCCACGGTATTCTTGGATCTGAAGGCATTGATGTGCTAATCGGAGTTTCTTTTCCGGTTTTATATTCAAACAGTTTTAATTTGCCACTTGGTGTAACCACATATGCATCTAGCTTTTCGTCTCTAGCGGTCTCCTTATCTGGATCAGAAATGTCCTCTCCGTCAGAGTCTTCAATTGCTTCAATATCGCCGTTCTTATCGCGAATAACCTCAAAATCGTAAGCTCCGTGTGAATGAATAGTAGCAACGGCCTTCATTCCTTTAGGGGCAGGGCTAGGATCCACATCTCCCTCACCACCTTTGGCAGGATCAGAAAAGGCATAATATGTTTTCTTCCCATTTTTAACTTCATATATTGTTGATCCATATTCCTGTTTATCTTTAATCGATTTTGGATTGTATGTTTTCGCCCAAGCTATTGCTGCAGCATTACGACTTTCATATAATTCTCCTGGCTTGGAAATTCGCTTTGGCTTTTTTCCATCATGATCAACAAAGTTTATTGGATTGTTAAACGCATAGTTATAAGGAGAATATCTTCGCATTTGATCTGCTAATGGATCAACAACATGCCATCTCCCAATCTGCTGATCATACATCCTCGCTCCATAATCCAACCACTCTAACCCTGAACCATCATCGAACTCTTTTCTTTGCTCTTCCTTTCGGTTGTATTTATACTTGTTCTCAGCATAATTCGCCTTCAGTGCTTTTGAACTGATCCCCGCCATGCTAAGTCCAAATGGATAATAATGCGTTTCTTCCAGAATTGGTCCAGGTGTATGCGTCACTGACAGGTTATCAAAATACACGGCGAGATTGCTTTCGTTACTTACATAAATATAAAGAAAGCCATTCTTAGTTGCAACCACCGGCGAGGTGATCCAGGTGGTATGCTGCTTATATCCACCGTTATTCTGCACAGCATCACTGCCTGATGTTACAAATTTTAACTGATCATCAAATAATATCCAGTTTACATAGGCTTTGGCAATAGTGGTTCCCGGATTTCCATTATTGATCATATCCAGTTGCGTAAAATTTGTTCCGAGGTTGCTTACATCAGTTGTTGTTAAAACACCTTTGGCATTTATTAACACCGGTTTTTTCATAGATTTTTATTTACGGGCGATAAGGAGATCAAGTCCAAACAAACTTTAAACGATGCTGCACTCATCAACCAGTTTAAAAAAATATCCGCACTGCCCTTGGAAGAAAAAACACTTGTTCTTAAAATGATTACTGCTTACATCAGAGATTTTAATACACAACAGGCCTACGCGTAATGAGTGTTCCGCATATACCCATCTTTGATTACTTCAGACAAATGCAATATTGGCTTAATGCTGATATTGCCACTTACAAAGAATTATTTATCCCATCAATTGCATACGGATTATTTGACTATACCGCAGCGCCAGGAACACAACCCACTCCACAGTTTCAGCAACCGGGACAACTAACCATTCCTCTTGCCGCGTCCATTTTAGCTGCCATGGATTTTTGTGGATTCTGCCTGAGAGGTAAACACAGAGAGTTTAGTAAAACAGAAAAGAACATCAAAAAATCTATAATCACATAAAAGAGCTGCTACCTGGTACTCCTCCTTCTGCAGATGAGATAAGATTGCTGATTCAGTCCTGTAGGCATGGGTTCGCTCATAAGTTTTTTCCTAAACACCAGATCGCTGTGGGTTACTATCCATCAGATACCCGATTATTCATACCCCTACAAAATGGAAGCGTATTAAACACAAACGCACTGATACTCCACATCACAACAGGATTAAATGATATCATTTGCAAGATCCATTTACATGCGGCTATGCAGGACTGTTATGATAGCTATGTAGACACAATAGAAAATTTTATCCCGCCACCGATTCCCTGGTACAAGAAGATCTGGAATAAGATTAAATAACGTAATCTTAGATAATTGTGAACATTCACAGACTAGATTTCTTTCTGCTCCAGCAGAAAATGAAACAAAAATTAGCTCAGTAAAAAACACCAACATTATGTCAAGATTATTCCACTACCATCAATCTATGTATGTTAAGTTAGTTACTTGTTGTGTAATTCTCCTTGACTTGAATACTAATATACTAAACCTCATTCTTAAATTTTGTATAGTGTCTATCCAGAATAGTAAAGATACTATCATTGTAAGTCTTGGCTAGATTGCAATCAATTATTTGCACTCCCTCCGGTTTTTGTTTGATTGTAAAATTGTTATCAACCGCATTTATTAAAATCTCGTTCTTATTTAGAACCAAAATTATGTCAAGATTGTTTGTATTTGTTGTTTTAACATAGCTTATTGAATACGGGGGAATAAAGCCATAGTATTTGCCGGGTATTATATAGTGTAAGCTTCCCCGAAAACTGAGCCACTATGGATTAGAGTTTTCTGGTTTTCAATTACTTTATCCACTAAGCGGCTCCCTTCAGTTTTTGAAGGATTGCCGGTCACCGCATGTGGAAAAAGCAACCGATCTTTAGCCAGGCTTAGGTAATACTGCTCAGCAAATTGAGACGGTGATATATAGCCTAATGATTTGTGTGTGGCCTTTCATGATTGTAATCCATTCTCCATTCTTCTGCCATTATCCTTACTTCAACGAGGCTGTTAAACAAATATGCATTCAGCATGTCTCAAAATAAAAACCGGGATCATCGATCTGGTTTTCCTTTATAACGATTCCAGTTGATGTCTCTAATTCAAAAATAATAATGAGGTTTTCTCTCAGCAAGATAAAAAACATTTATAAATGTGATTTTTCCCTTGTGTGCAATGCATTGTGCCAGTAGAAAAGATTTCAGTAAACACCTGGGTGTATATTGAAGAAATCCAATCTCACAAACAGGATAGAATTATATACCGGATATTTCAGAGTTGGTACCCTTACTGGTGCTTTAAGATTTAATATTTTTTTACACTATTGTCCGACTAAAAGTAGTAAAAAAAGGGTGGTCCTAAGAACCACCCGGAATAGTTAAGTTTGAGTTACGAAGCTTAAACAATAACTATGAACGAAATTAGAAAATTTCCCGG
>JAATGW010000158.1 GCA_015654495.1 Chitinophagales bacterium | reverse complement strand
TTTCAGCAGCAAAGGTGCGGTACAATCTATAGCAATGGGCTTCAGCCCGTTGTAAACAAATCCAAAAAATAAACTAAGCTCCGTAGGAGCGAAAAACGAAATTCAGTTGCCAAAAATATAGAACGTTGGCGAAAGGTTTGCGTGCCTACGGCACTTGAATTCCTGTTATTTATTTTCACGCCGGGTTGAAACCCGGCGCTATAGATTGCACCGGGCCTGACGGCCCTGAATAGTTTATAAAGCGTGATAATTTTTTAAAGTCATGAATAGCCAGGTACGAAATTCTCAACACCTGTTCGTGGAGCTATCAATTAGAATAGTCATAGAAATTTATATTTAAAGTTCACCTGGAAAAGAAAGCTCAGGAGCGTCCGGTAAATGAAATTTGTTTCCCATTTTCAGAGAGGCACAAAGATAAAAATTGGGGGGACTAAATCAAATGAGTCATTTTTATTTATAGCTAGCTGGCATGTATGGTATTCATCCTGAATATCCATAGGTTATTTAGTTTTAGCAATAACAACAGTAAAATCATCAGGATAGTTCCTGCTGTTGCAATGACGTTTATGAATTTTTGTGCCCTGATGCTATTTTTGAATAGTTTTTCAATTCCTTTAAATATCATCAATCCAATTATTCCGCCTAAAGTATTATTGATTATGTCCGTAATATCAAAAGCCCCGATTGCCAATATAAATTGACATCCCTCGCATATTAAACTTATTAAGAAAAATAAGAAAAGCTTTTTGCCGATAATCCATCTCTTAAATAAAATTCCCGCATATATACCAAGCGGAAGGAAAATTATTACATTCAAAATTATTTCACCATAATCAATTTTACCATTTAATATTAACGGTTTACTAAAAGGAATTAAATTTATATTTCTCACATCTCCCTTGTAAGAAATTGGTATGTTAAATTTGAGTACAATAATCCAGAATATGGCAATCAGATAAACTATAAATAATACACCGGTTAACTTGTTGGTTAGATTATCATTTTCCCCTTTGTTCCTCCGATTTTGCAAATTCATATCTATTGATAAGGTTATTAGTTGACCGCCAGTTGCACTTTTTAATTATTGCACATAAATGAAAGCGCTGAGCTATCGCTCTGTTTCTCAAAAATTCCACACAACACATAAATATAAGCAACAGACATAGAGTCTATCGGACTTATGCAAAACATTATTCTCTGTAATCTGCTACCCGACAGTATATTCCGGCAACCGGACCTGAACCGCAGATCCAGGTTAACGATATGTAAGTGTGTAAGTGAGGTACTCAGGCTTAACCAAACAACCACTCCACATCTTCTTCGGTCAGGTTAGTTACAAAGCCATCAGCTGAAGAAATCAGGTCTTCCGACAGATGCTTCTTCCTTTGCTGGAGGGATAATATTTTTTCTTCAATCGAATTGCGGCAGATCATTTTATACGCAAATACCTGTTTCGTCTGCCCGATACGGTGAGTACGATCGATGGCCTGTTGCTGAACTGCTTCGTTCCACCAGGGATCAACCAGAAAGACATATCCGGCCGCAGTAAGATTCAATCCGCTGTTGCCGGCTTTCAGACTGATCAGAAATATATTGGTCCTGTTATTTTCATCCTGGAACTGATCCACCATCTCCATTCTTTTTGCGGGAGGAGTGCTGCCGTCGAAATGGAAAAAGGCCAGTCCGGATTTTTTCAACCGGTCAGCAATCAGGTCAAGCATGCCGGTGAATTGGGAAAATACCAGCACTTTGTGGTCCTTCAGGTTATTCATCAACTCATCGCAGAGTATATCAATCTTTACAGAATCGGAAGTTAGCTTTTCTTCACTGTTTAGCAACAAAGGCGAGTTACAGGTTTGACGCAGCTTAAGAATGCCCTGTAAAACGGCCAATTTGCTTTTATTAAATCCTTCTGTTTTGATCTGTAAGAACAGGTTGCTGCGAATATTATCCTTAATCTGATTATAACAGTCTTTTTGGGCTGGATACATATTACACCACAGAATCATTTCAGTTTTTTCAGGAAGATCGGCTGCTACTTTTTCTTTGGTGCGGCGTAAGGAGAATGCTGCAGTCAGTTTTTTTAATGCGGTTACTTTTTCCTCTTCCTGGTAACGGTCGATGGGATCAGCATATTCACTCCTGAAAAATTCGGGTGAGCCCAAGAGGCCGGGAAGAATAAAACTATACTGCGAAAAAAGATCAAAAGTGTTATTCATTAGCGGCGTGCCGCTGAGAGCAAAACGGATTTCAGCATTCAGCATACCAACAGCTCTTGACGTAAGCGCAGCCCTGTTTTTTATATTATGACTTTCATCCAGCACAGCAACATGAAAACTGATGTCGGTAAGTTTTTCAATATCATTTCTCACCGTATTATAACTGGAGATCATTACCTGGAAATCTTTGTTTTCTTCGAGAGTTGCGACACGATTATTTCCATAGTAAATGAGTAACGATAATGAAGGTGCGAATTTTGAAAACTCATCCTGCCAGTTATACATCAATGATGCGGGGCAGACCACAAGGAACCTGGCCTGGGGAATGAGCGATGCACGGTGTGCAATAAAGCAAATGGTTTGCAAGGTTTTGCCCAGTCCCATATCATCAGCCAGCAATCCGCCCGCACCAGCCTCTGCCAGCAGCGCCATCCATTCAAACCCTTTTTGCTGATAGTTGCGTAAGGTTGCTGTTACTGTTGATGGTAGTGCAAACAATGGTGTGTCTGCCGAATTCCAGGCCTTCCATTTTTCCCACCAGGTTTCTTTTAAAGCTCTTTGAAGTGGCGGGGCTTCGTCTGTTGGTTCGGATTCGCTAAAGGCAAGCCAACGCGGAACCTTAGCTTCTTTGCCTGAAATTTTTCCATGTCTCAGAATCAATCCATACCGGTCGCGAAACTGTTCGTCGAGTATCCCCATTGATCCGTCTTTCAGCAATACTGCACGCTGACCGGCAAGAAGTATTTTTTGAATTTCTAACGGTGGAATGGTTTCATTTCCAAACCTGAAATCCAGTTCAAGCAAAACATCTGATGCATTAGTCTGGATGATTTTGGATCGGACAGCAATCTTATGTGATGAGTAGCGGAAATGTTCAAGAAGGTCCATCCCGATAACTTCCGTGTTCATCTCCAGAAGGCGATGAAAAGTATTAAGAAACCATTGTTTCTTTTGTGCATCGGCAAACGACAAATAGTATGATCCATTTAATTGCCTGGGAAAATTCGGATGCAGGGATTTCAGAAACTGATCAAAATTCTTTTCCGCATCCTGATCCCGGAATATCGCATATGCTTTGCCATTAACTATGCGGTGGTCTTCTTTTTTAAATGGCGGATCAAGTACAAAACCTTCATACTTCCATTCGGGATTAAATACCAGGAATTGTTTGCTGATCTCACTGAGTCTGACGCGATTTACCGGGGTGACAGTGATCGCGTTGATCTCAAAAAGATTATTTCGTTCAACCTTATTGTTTTTCCCGAGAACGGCAAGTACGTTTTCTTCAAATGCGGCAATATCTAAACCGTATTGTTGCAGATCAGTTTTTTCGAGCCAGCGAACTGTTTCATAATCCGCATAGCTCAGCTGATAATAAACCGAGTCGTGCTCTATCAGGAATCTTTTTCTTTTGATTTTATCCGGAGGGAGAGGGATTTTGTTAATCAGGAAAACAGGTTCGATATCAAATCCTGTATCTGACCTGGAAACAACGAATTGCAGCTCCGGCCTTATTGTACTGAAACTGCAGGATCTGTTGGTATATCGGTTGTTTTCAAGCTGGCTCTTATGATAGATATCAAGTTGATCAGCGAACTGTTTAAATTCTGCAAAAGCTTCATGCAGCCGGCGTATGCGGTAAGAGGCTGTCGCTTCCTTGAAAGATTTTACCGCTTCTTTTCTTGAATATTTTTTTTCGGCTTCGGCAATGATCCTGTTATGTCCGTCAACAGTAAATTTCTCCAGCGAATTGAGAAAAAACGACTGCTTAAATGTGAAATGATCCCGGAGCTCATTCAGATCAAATTCTCTTTCCTCGTAGTCAGGAATGCCGGCTTTTTTTGAAATATGCAGTGTAGTAAAAAAAGGCTTCTCAGTATGAAGGAGTGCCGGATTAAAAAGCAACACAACTTTATTCTTCACCTGTTCATTCATCTCAAATAGACAATTGAAAATTTTGAAATATGCGAATATAATTCAGATTCTATGCAACTGTAATGAAAATATCTTTTTTTAAAAGAAAGAGGTATAAATGTTTCGGTTGGAGCAGGTAAGATTTATTTTTTGTGAAATGACTCTCTATGGACAGCGGCTTTAACAATCCCGATTGGTTTTTTCCTGTTCACAGGGCCAGCTTCAAATTATTATTTACTGATATACAAGATTCAGAAAGTTACCCATAAACATATTAATACTGTAACCGGAGCCGGTCGCCGATAGTTTTGGCCTTTTCAACGATAACCCCATAAGTATAATTGATCGATATCTGTGCTTTGCACTTGCAGCTGCTGGTGGGAAAATGATATTGAGAGCTGCACAACAACAGCAGATATGAATAAGCATAAATAAAACTGACACAACATGATTCAGGAATTTATCAACAAGATTTTAGAAATCCATGGAGGTTTAGATACCTGGAAGCGGTATTCCAAAGTGAACGTTACAATTGTGAGCGGCGGCAAACTTTTTGGTATGATCAACCAGCCGCAGGATGCAACTCCGCGTAATCTGGAGATAAGTCTTCACGAACAAAGATTGGCGATGACACCTTATGGCGGGCCGGATAAGAGAACCAATTTTAGCGGTAACCGCATTGCAATAGAAAAACTCGACGGTACAGTACTTTCCGAACGGAAAGGGAAAATAGAAGATCTGCATACTCATATGAAAGCCGACGGATGGGATGCACTGGATCGCGCCTATTTTAACGGCTATGCCAACTGGACTTATATGGTAACTCCTTTTCTCCTTGTGCTACCTGGTGTTGAAGTGAAAGAAATTGGCACCCGAAGCCAGAATGGTGAAATATGGATGGGTCTCAGGCTTGTATTTCCCGAAAATATTTCGACCCATAGCCGGATTCAGGATTTTTATTTCGGGGAAGATTATTTGTTGCGCAGGCATGATTACCTGATTGATGTTGCCGGTGAATTTGAAGCAACTCAGCTTGTGTTCGATTACACCGAAGTAGATGGTATTAAGCTGCCTACTAAAAGACGGGCTTATAAAAAACAGGCGGATGGACTGCCATCAATTGATGACCTGATGGTATTTATTGATTACAGCAATATCCATTTTCAGGTAAGGCAGTAGGCAGTAGACGGTAGGCAGTAGGCAGAAGGGAACATATCAGCACGACGCTAAAGTTTTAGTGAAAAATAACTTGAAAATTTAAATCAGTGACCAGGAGGAAGGAGATTAGAAAAATCTTTCTTGATTGATTTTAGTATAT
>JAATGW010000352.1 GCA_015654495.1 Chitinophagales bacterium | reverse complement strand
TGGTATGCCTATCACCCTCCTGATCATCCTGATGCTGGAATTATCAAAGGAGTTAGTAAGGGATCCACTGCTATCAGCGAATGGACGAGGGAAGTCATTGCCAGATACAATTCATCTGAAACGGACTATACTATTTTTTCCACCGGTGAAAAGCTCGCAGAATGGTATCATGTTCTTGAAGATTGGGCACCGGAAGTTGTCGAATATGACGCTAATGGCCGGTTGCAAATTCCTGAAAAATTATATTACCATCTTTCCAGATTTTCCGGAGGTGCATTGATGATGATTGCCAATGAAGAGGCATCACAGGAAGCACGCGACCTGCTCCGGCGGGCAGCTATCGCATTTGAACTTGCATATACGCGCTTTAATGATTTAAAACAGGCAGAAGACCAGGCAAGAGAAGCCAATATTGAAGCTTCGCTGGAAAGAGTACGGGCAAAGGCAATGGCCATGCATGAAAGTTCCGATCTGCATATTGCAGTAGCAACTGTTTTTGAAGAGCTTGAAAAGTTAAACCTGGGCATGCAGCGTTGCGGGATTGGAATCATTGACAAGGAGAAAAAGACCGTAGATGTTTTCTCTACTGCAAGAACAGATGATGGCATGGATGTACAGGTGTCGGGTGATGAATCAATGGAAATTCATCCACTGCTGAACGGCGCATATAATGCCTGGGTTATTCAGGAAGATTTTAGTTACCGCCTTGAAGGCGATGACCGGAATCAATACTACCATGCAGTTGCTGACAACAATTTTATACTTCCGGAATCGCGGGCACTTGATTCAAAAAACGGACCGCCCTTTCATGATTATTTTATGGCTTCCTTCTCGTTGGGTGGATTGTACGCATTCCGTAATGAAGCTTTTTCCGAAGAAGCTAAAACGGTAATGAAAAGATTCGCCAATGTATTTAACCTGACTTATAAACGCTTTCTTGATTTACAAAAAGCTGAGTTGCAGGCCCGGGAAGCAAGGATTCAACTGGCTTTAGAAAGAATTCGCGCAAGAGCGATGGCAATGCAAAGTTCTGAAGAACTCAATGAATTAATCTCGACTCTATACAATGAGCTGACGCTCCTGGATATCAGTTTCGATCGCTGTTTTATAATGATTTTTGACCCGTCAACCTATGACCTTACCTGGTGGATGGCCAGCAGCGGGAACAGGTCAGCGCAAAATGGCTACCATGTACAAAATAGCGAGCACCCACCGCAACAGGCTTACTTAAAAGGCTGGAAGGAACGACTTGAAAAATGGGAGTACCTGATGGAAGGAAAGGAGAAAAGATTATGGGATGATTTTCTTTTTAATGAGACTGAATTTTCAAATTTGCCTGAGCAGGCCATAAATTCAATGAGACAGTTTACCAGGGTTTTCCTCACTGCTTCATTCGGTAATTTCGGGTGTATCTCAACAGGAAGCCATGCTTCATTGAGTACGGAATCTGTTGAAATACTCTCCCGTTTCACCAAAGCATTTGATTTATCCTACACCCGTTTTATTGATTTGCAAAAGGCTGAAGCACAAACCCGCGAGGCAGTGATTGAAGGTTCACTTGAGAAAGTGCGTGGTTTGGCTATGGCAATGCATAATAGCCAGGATCTTTCTTCAACTGCCAGCATGGTATTTACCGAACTCCGGAAACTGGGCATCAAACCCATCAGGTGCGGCGTTGGACTGCTGGTGAAGGAATCCAGAAAAGCACAACTCTATGCATCAACTTCCTCCGCTGAAGGCGACCATCTGTCCCTGATCGGCTGGGTTTTGCTCGAAGGACACCCTGTATTGGCAGATGTATATGAGAGCTGGGTATATAACAAAGACTATTTCCCGGAACTGGAAGGTAGCCAGATGGCCGCCTATTACAAGCAACTCTTATCCGGAATATCGATACCCCCTCCGACAGGGTTTAAAAAAGAGGATGTACAATATGGACATTTCTTTCCTTTTTCAGTTGGTATGTTTTATGCCTGGTCAGAAAGGAAGTATACAGAATCTGAAATAAAAATATTCAAACGTTTTGCGGCGATCATGGATCTCACTTTCAGGAGATATACAGAGCTAATGACATCGGAAGCCAGCGCCAGGGAAGCAGTGAAACGGGCCTCACTGGACCGTGTACGCGCAGAAATTGCTTCGATGCGGAATACCGCTGACCTTGGCCGCATCACCCCACTGATCTGGACAGAGCTCACGAATGTGGGCATAAGGTTTAACCGCTGTGGTGTATTTATAATGGATGATTCCGCCGAAGAAATACGGACTTATCTCTCTACTCCGGAAGGTGCTGCCATTGCGGCTTTTCATCTTCCTTATTCCACACCGGGAAGTATTAGCCAGGTGCTCACACACTGGAGAAACCGATCAACCTATATTACTTTCTGGCAGGATCAGAACTTCAGGGAATTTGCAGAAATTTTATATAAAGCACATGCACTTGAATCTACTCAGCAATACCTGGAAACAGCACCTCATGATGGATTTTATCTTCACTTTCTTCCATTTCCCCAGGGAATGCTCTATATAGGTAATAAGGAAGAATTGAAAGAACCCGATTTACAGCTTGCTCAATCACTGACGAATGCATTTTCAGATGCATATGCCCGCTACGAAGATTTTAATAAACTGGAAGCCGCTAAAAAGCAAACAGAAAATACACTAAAGGATCTGCGCATGGCGCAAGCGCAGCTCATCCAATCCGCAAAAATGGCATCCCTTGGAGAACTAACCGCAGGTATTGCCCATGAAATTCAGAACCCGTTGAATTTCGTAAATAATTTTTCGGAAGTGAATGCAGAACTGGTGGATGAAC
>JAATGW010000449.1 GCA_015654495.1 Chitinophagales bacterium | reverse complement strand
TTTGAGCCTAATGGAAACATCACATATATCTATGTATTGAGCGCTGTAGCCATATTGATTTTACTGATCGCCTGTGTAAACTATACTAACCTTGCCGCAGCACAATCGGTAAGCCGCAGTACTGAAATTGGCGTGCGAAAAGTAATGGGCGCAGGGAAAAACCAATTGCTCCGGCAATTTTTAGGTGAATCATTTGTGGTTACATTTATTGGCCTGGCACTTGCCCTTGTTGCAACTATCCTGCTGATGCCACTGTTTAATGAAATCACCGGAAAAGAATTGACAGTAGGATTGTTACTGAACCCCGTCTTTGTGTCTATTACAATAGCACTATGCTTTTTCGTTAGTATGCTGGCAGGAGCATATCCGGCATTTGTATTAAGCAACACAAACCTGGCAAATATCCTCAAGTCTGGCGTAAGAGTGTCCAGCTCCGGTGGAAACCTAAGAAAATCTCTGATTACATTTCAGTTTGTGATTGCTATTTTCCTTGTGGCGTCCACATTGATTGTACTCAACCAGGTATCTTATATACAAAGCAAAGACCTCGGTTATAATCGTGAACAGATATTGGTGCTGCCTGTTGATGCAAAAACAAAAGCCAATTACGTCTCGTTAAAAGAAGCTTTTAAAAACGTTCCGAATGTTTTGAGCGTAAGCGGCGCATATGAAGACCCTACTTCCATTGGCTGGGGTGATGGCATTGAGGCAGATGATGGTAGTGGTAAAAAAGAACTATCAGTAAATGCCACTCCTGTTGATTTAAGCTATTTGCAAACCATGGGCATGCAGCTGGCTGCAGGAAGGGATTTCAACAATGCAGACTTCGCTGCCCAGGATACCGGTAACGGATATGCGAATTACAAGGCATCTTATATTTTAAATGAAAAAGCAGCCCGGGATCTGGGCTGGACGCCTGAACAGGCGCTGGGCAAAACGATTTCGCGCGGGTTATCCGGGCCCGTGGTTGGGGTGGTAAGAAATTTTCATTTTGAGTCCCTGCATAATCCTATCGGCCCTCTTGTGATCTTCCTGGATACTGCCAGCGTGATGCAAATGTTTGTAAAAATAAAGGCGGGCAATACGGCCGCTACTATAGCTTCTCTGGATGCTGTATGGAAATCACGCATCAATCACCGGCCTTTTGATTATCATTTTCTGGATGAAGATTTTAATGATTTATACAGGTCTGAAGAACGTACAGCAAAACTGTTTTCCCTGTTTTCCGGCCTGGCCATCGCCCTGGCTTGCCTTGGATTGTTTGCCTTAGCAGCATTTACTACTATACAACGCACGAAGGAGATAGGCATCCGCAAGGTACTCGGAGCTACTACAGGCAGTATTGCATTACTGGTGTCAAAACAATTTATAATATTCATATGAATTGCTATTCTTATTGCCACTCCGCTCGCATGGTGGGCAGGTTATACATGGTTACAGAATTTTGCTTACCGCATAAATATCGGCTGGTGGATTTTTGCCATAGCAGGTTCGCTGGCTGTTTTGATTGCATTGTTAACCGTAAGCTTTCAGGCAATAAAAGCAGCGCTGATGAATCCGGTGAGTAGTTTGAGAAGTGAATGACAGGCAGGAGTAGGGAGTAAGGAGGCAGGAGGACAAACAGCCGTTAGACGTTCAACGTAAACAGCCAGTGAATAGGAAATAGAAGATCATGGCTAACAGGCGAAAGGATTTTTATAATAGCAGGCTGTTTTCGCTCCGCCGGAACGCACTGTTTATAAGTTGGAAAAATAATTTCAATAAATATAATCAATGATGTCACAGAAATACATAGGCCCGAATCATCGGGCTCCGGCTGTTCTCTACTGCCTTCTGCCTACTGCCTCCCATAAACGAACATTTGTCGCGAGGAAGTTGTGAAGATGTGGAATAATTAAAAAAAGCATTTCAATAAATATAAATAATGATGGAACAGACAATAAAGGCACAGAAAAATTCAGATCACTGCATGATCAGCGTCCCGGCTGTTCTCTACTGCCTTCTGCCTACTGCCTACCTATAACCTAACCACTACGAACTAACTACTACCAACCAACCCCTCATGATCCGAAATTACCTTCTTGTAGCATGGAGAAATCTCAGAAAAAACCGCGTATTCTCCTTTATTAATATTTTCGGCCTTGCTTTGGGTTTAACCTGCAGCATCTTTATTGCACTTTGGGTGATCGATGAATATTCTGTCGACTCATTTCACAAAGACATTGAAAGAATTTTCATTGTTACAAGTCGTGAATATTCGGGAACGGAAATCAATGGCAGTTATGATACGCCTGGTTTGCTAGGCGAAGAATTAAAAAAGGAATTCCCCGAAGTGGAGCTTGCCTGCAATACCGCATGGCAATCGTGGCAGAGCTTTGCTGCTAATGACAAACTGATAAAACTGCCGGGCAATTTTGCGGGCGAGGATTTCTTTTCCATCTTCTCCTATCTTATTGTTGCAGGCTCGGGAACTGATGCTCTTAAATCTCCGGAGAGTATTAGTATCTCCAGAAAAATGGCTGAACTGTTTTTTGGGAGTCCTGAAGCTGCCCTGAATAAAACGATCAGGTATGAAAACTACCGTGATCTTAAAGTGACCGCCGTTTTTGAAAATCTGCAAAACAATGTATCCTCAAAATTTGAATACATTATCAACTGGGATCTGTTTGTTGAAAGAAATAGCTGGGTAAAGGACTTCAACAACAGCGGACCTACTACTTATATAAAACTAAAAGCAAATACCGACCCCGAGAGAATTAAGCCAAGGCTTCAGCATTTCATAAAAAAATACGACAAAGAATACTCATCACTTAATCGTCTGGAATTGGGACTGCAACCTTTTTCAGAAACCTATCTCCACAGTAATTTCAAAAACGGATACCTGTCAGGGGGAAGAATTGAATATGTCCGGATTTTTCAGATCGTAGCGATGTTCATACTCCTGATCGCATGTATCAATTTTATGAACCTGAGCACAGCCCGTTCCATAAAAAGGGCAAAAGAAATCGGAGTAAGAAAAGTAATCGGAGCACGCAAGAAAGCATTGATCTTCCAGTTTTTGTCAGAAGCATTTTTCCTCACCAGCATTTCGATCTTTCTGGCAATCATTCTCCTCCAGTTGTTACTTCCACAGTTTAATGTACTCACCGGTAAAAAAATAATTTCACCATTAACCGATATAAGATTCTGGGCGGCAATGGCTGCTCTCACTGTTATTACCGGTGTTATCGCCGGCAGCTACCCGGCACTGTTATTATCTTCTTTCAGACCAATCGCAGTATTAAAAAATAAAGTAACAATCAGTTCCTACTCTGTTTTATTCCGGAAAGGATTGGTCGTTTTTCAGTTTGCACTGTCAGTGATCTTTATTATCGGAATGCTTGTCATATCCAAACAGGTCAGTTATATTCAGAATAAGCACCTGGGCTACCAGAAGAACAACCTGATTTATGTAGCATTAACCGGCACCCTCACCGAAAATTTCCAACTCTTTAAGGACAAAGCCCTGCAGATCCCAGGTATTGTTTCCATGAGTTTTAGTTCGCAGCGCCCTTTCCAGATTGGCAACAGTACCGGAAGTGTTGAATGGGACGATAAAATACCTGGCAGCAGACCTACATTTACCCAGGCAGAAATAAGTTATGATTTTATAAAAGTGATGCAGGCTGAACTTGTTTCGGGAAGAGAATTCTCAAAAGATTTTGCAGACAGCAATGCTTATATCATCAACGAAGCAGCGTTAAAAACCATCGGTTATGAAAATCCGGTTGGCAGAACAATTACTTTCTGGGGTGTAAAAGGGCCGATCATTGGTATTGTAAAAGATTTTCATTTCAATTCACTGCATATGCCTATCACACCACTTGTGTTAAGACTTAACAAAGGGAGAAGCCAGGGCTATGCGCTAATCCGCAACGGACCTAAAAAAACTGCATCAGTGATTTCAGGTCTTGAACAATTACATCATGAGTTAAATCCTGCATTCCCGTTCGCACATCAGTTTGCTGATGAAGAATATTTTGAACTATACCAAAGTGAACAGGTAGCAAAACAGCTTTCGCTTTATTTTGCGCTGCTGGCAATATCGATTTCATGTCTGGGTCTGCTTGGATTAGTCATTTTCACCACTGAACAAAGAACAAGGGAAGTAGGAATCAGGAAAGTACTCGGTGCTAATGTTTCAGATATAGTGGCATTGATTTCAAAAGACTTTCTGAAACTCGTGATTGTGTCAATTGTTGTTGCCAGTCCTGTTGCATGGTATGTAATGAACAGCTGGCTCGAAGATTTTCCATACCATGAAAAGATTTCATGGAAGCTTTTTGCTATCTCCGGTGGCTCGGCTATTGCGATTGCTCTGTTTACCATCGGATACCAGGCTATAAAGTCGGCGATGGCGAATCCTGTAGAGAGCTTACGGGCGGAGTGAGTTCAACGTTATACGTTATACGTTATACGTAAAACTGCCAGTTAATAGTTTAAAGTGAAAGATTGTTTTAGAAGAATGAAAATATCCTTACATGCTAAATCGCGTACGCTAACGTAGAACGTAAAACGTATAACGTAGAACCATACTAACTAAACGCTACCACCTAACTCCTCAATTATGTTCAAAAATTTCCTGAAGATGGCCTTGCGTAACCGGATCCGGCACAGAGCTTACTCGTTTATCAATATTTTTAGTCTTACTGTTGGCCTGGCGACAACCATTTTTATTTTCATGTGGGTGATGGATGAAATATCATTCGATAAATTTCACGCAAATGCCGGGAGACTTTACACAATAATGATTAATAACAAGGCTCCTGATGGAACCATCCAAACATACGGAGCCACTCCTGCCAAATTGAAAGAAGCAATAGTAAAGGAGCTGCCTGAAGCGGATCAGGTCACTCAACTTAGTATGGAGACTGACCTTCTGATCAAATACCAGACTAACTCTTTTAGTGAACAAGGTGTTTATGCAGACACGGCATTGTTCCCGATATTCAGCTTTCCGATCATCAGAGGCAATATCAAAAACCCTCTGGAGGACATCAACTCAATTGTGATTTCAGAAAAACTGGCGAAGAAACTATTTGGCAATGAAGATCCGATTGGCAAATCGATTCAGGTAGGTCAATCCAGCCAACACATAATAACTGCTGTATTTGCAGACCTTCCTAAAAATTCAAGTCTCCGGTTCAACTTTGTATTACCCTTTGATCTTTACATAAAAGAAAATCCCTGGACACAGCATTGGAAAAGCGGTGGCTCAAGGACCTGGATTACGCTTAAGTCTGGTGCTTCATTAAAAGAGGCCAACAGAAAGCTGGGAGGAATGATTAAGAAAAACTGTGATGATTGTACTACCAGTCCTTTTTTATTTCAGTTTGCTAAAACACACTTATACAACGAGTTTGAAAATGGCAAAAACGCAGGCGGTCGGATCGGGCAAGTCATGTTGCTTAGCGTAGTTGCAATAATCATCCTGGCTTTGGCCTGTATTAATTTCATGAATCTTGTAACGGCCAGGTCAGCCACACGCAGCCGTGAGGTAGGCGTACGAAAAATAGTCGGCGCCGGAAAGCAAAGCCTGATTGCACATTTTATTGCTGAATCTGTATTGCTGTCTTTTATTGCCCTTTTGTTTGCCGTTATCATTGTGCAACTCCTCCTTCCCTTCTTCAATACCGTTACGGATAAATCGCTACAGCTTGATTTCACCGATCCCGTATTCGTCGCTGGTTTGCTTGTCATCACTTTAATCAGCGGATTAATTTCAGGAATCTATCCTGCATTTTTCCTGGCTTCTGTTAAGCCTGCAATTGTTCTCAAAGGTCAGCCTCATTCCCTTCTTTCGGGTGGTGGCCTTCGCAAAACCCTGGTTGTATTTCAATTTGCAACATCAGTTGTATTAATTATAGTTACAATTACCATTTATAATCAGATCAGTTTTATCGGAAATAAAAATCTTGGTTTTGAAAAGGACAATGTGATCGTCCTGGATCAGAACGAAGCCATTGCAGAAAGATATTCTGCTTTCAAAAATGACCTGCTTAGGTTTCCTTCTGTCAAGGGCATTGGATTCGGTGGAAGCAATATTTTCACTATACCTATAACTAGTTCAGATCCGGTATGGCAGGGTAAGACACAAACCTCTTCTGTCACGTTCAAGGTATTTCGCTGCGACGAGGATTTTATTCCCGCACTGGGCATTGAGATTCTTGCCGGTCGAAATTTTT
>JAATGW010000519.1 GCA_015654495.1 Chitinophagales bacterium | reverse complement strand
ATGGAGATATAGACTTTTTTGCGGGTGCGGGATCTGATGAAAAAAGTTATGGAGTAGTGGACGAATCCTATCTGCTCATCAACAACGGTCAAGGAAAATTTTCTTTTGCTGACAGTGCGTACTGGTCCATCCTGAAATTTCCGGGAATGATAAGCGCTGCTGTTTTTGCTGATATGGATAATGATTCATATCCGGATCTTGTGCTCGCGGGCGAATGGATGTCGCCGGTAATTTTTGAGAACAGGAAAGGTCAGTTTTTTCAGACGGCCGAAAAATTTCATTTGCCTGCCATACCAGGCTGGTGGCAAACAATAACCATAGCAGAAATAAATGCTGATGGACTGAAAGATATTATTGCGGGGAATTATGGATTGAATTCAAAATTAAAAGCCGATCTCATGCATCCATTGCTGATGTATGTTTTCGATTATGATATGAATGGTGTTACAGAACAGATTCTGGCTTACAGGAAAGGAGATGAGTATTATACTTTTTTAGGAAAAGATGAGCTGGAACATCAGATACCTTCAATTAAAAAGAAATTTCTTAAGTATGGAGATTTCGCTGGTAAAACGGTGCGCCAGGTTTTTGGAGATCATCTGGAAAACGCTAAAATGATGCGTGCTGTCAGTTTTTCGTCGATGACTTTAATAAATGATAAAAAGGGCAATTTCATATCTATCCCTTTACCACAGATGATTCAGACAGCTCCCGTTTTTAGTATTGCAACCGGAGATTTCGATGGCGATGGGAAAACGGACTTGCTGGCGGGAGGGAATTTTTATGGAGTACTTCCTTTTGAAGGCAGGTATGATGCCATGTTACCTGTTTTTGCCCGGGGTGACGGTCAAGGGAATTTTAAGAACAATCTTCCTGTTGAAGATGCATTACAGATCCGGGGAGAAATCCGGGATATTAAAACAGTGAAACTTGCCGGAGGGAAAAAGGCGTTGGTGATCGCCCGGAACAATGATACAGCGGTCGTTTTAGCCCTGCCGGACCGCTGAAATGCAGCACTATCAATAGTTTGAGCCGGGTATTAAAATAATTGTACAAAAATTTTATTGAGTATCAACCACTTGTAGCTGTGCCTTGGAAAATACTTCCTCTTTTTCTTGGGTTGTGACTTTATATTCTCCTACCTTTGCGCTCCCTAAAATAATCAACGGGTCATCACCGGGATGGCGGTGGTAAATTTTCAAACCCGGGTAAGTCCGGTAAAATTAAAAGTATGAGTAAACTTCATTTCACCACAAAGCATGCAAATGCAGCTTCCGTACAGCGTAACTGGTACGTTGTCGACGGGACCAATCAAACTGTGGGACGTATCTGCAGCAAGGTAGCTGCTGTTCTTCGTGGAAAGAACAAGGCCTATTATACGCCCCATGTGGATTGCGGAGATTTTATCATTTTTATCAATGCCGATAAAGTAAAATTTACCGGTAACAAGCTGGATGAAAAAGAATATCAGCACGTTTCGGGTTATCCTGGAGGTCAGAAAATTGAGATCGCAAAAGACCTTCAGAAACGCAGGCCTGAGATGATCGTGGAGCGTGCCGTAAAAGGTATGTTGCCAAAAAATCGCCTCGGAAGGCAAATGTTTAAGAAACTGTTTGTATATGTTGGAACTGAACATCCTCATGGTGCACAGAAGCCAGCTGAATTGAAATTCTGATTAAAAAATATTCCAAAAAAAATATAATGGAAAAACAAAAAACCGCGGTTGGCCGTCGCAAGGAAGCAGTTACCAGGATTTTCCTGAGTAAGGGCGATGGAAAGATTACCGTGAATGACCTGGATTATAAACTTTATTTTCCTCAGGTTTATCTGCAGAACCAGCTCGAACTTCCTTTTACTACTATCGAAAGTACAGGGAAATTTGATGTTCGGATCAATGCCGCTGGTGGTGGAAAGAAAGGCCAGGCAGAAGCATCTAAACTGGGAATTGCCCGCGCTTTAATAACTGTAAATCCGGAATGGCGCCCCGCTCTGAAGGCTGCAGGTTTGCTTCATCGCGATTCAAGAGTTGTGGAGAGAAAGAAATTTGGTAAGAAGAAAGCAAGAAGAAGCTACCAGTTCAGTAAACGTTAAGGAATATTTTCCTCCTGCAGATTACTGCAGCGGTGGAAAAAGATTTATAAAACATTATATACAAAACATACAATGGAAAATAACACTTCGTTACAACAGCAGTTATTGGAAGCCGGTGTTCATTTCGGGCACCTGCGTAAGAAGTGGAATCCCAAGATGCTGCCTTAT
>JAATGW010000728.1 GCA_015654495.1 Chitinophagales bacterium | reverse complement strand
TGATTCAGCTTCTGCTGATGACCTATCTTATTGTGTTTCTGTGTTATCAGTTTTATATAACGGTCTTTCTGAGCTTTGATGAACAGGCGTTTTTTATGACCTGTTTCAGAATAAAAAAGAAAATCCCGCTGAAGGATATTATCCGTATCAGCGGGACCAGAAAAAAGGACTATGTTATAACTTACCTTGAAAATAATAAGGAAGTTGACGTTCATACTTCAGTCAAACCAGGATCAAAACAACTGGTCCAGTTCCGGTTTTTTATTCAAAGAGAAAATCCCGCGCTGGAATGGAAATGCTGAACAAACTCAGTGTTACATTGCCGCCTTCAGCCAGTTATCCTGTAATTTTTTCTGATCTTCAGTAGCATCAGTTTTAAATACAAGAACATTGTATTTTCTGATAGGAATTTTCTGCATCAGAGAACTGAGTGTGATCGTTTCCAGTGTTCCGCTTTCATTCTTACGCTGAATAACTATGGCTAGTGAATCTCCTACTCTTGCAGATTTATACAAATCACCAACCGACTTGCTGAAATTCTGAGCGCTCACATCTTTCCCATTGATGGTCTGCAAAATATCCCCTTTCTGATAGCCCAGTTTTTTTCCAAACTCATTTACTTTACTCAGGCTTGACACGGCAAGTTTACCATCAGCTTCACCTGGTATCAAAGAAACACCGCCTAATGTAAAAACACTGTCTTTACTTTCCTGAACAGGTATAAAATCCACACCTGCCATAGCGAAAGTTTCCACCAGCGGCAGGGGATATTTTCCTGCTACAAATGAATCCAGGAATGATCTGATCTGTGGGTAGGTCAGCTTCTCAATTTCGTCAAATAATTCATCATCTTTAAAAGGCTTGTCTTTCCCGTATTTCTTTGACAAATCCTGAACCAGATCAATAACACCATATTTTCCACCGGATAGATTTCTGAGCCGCAGATCGAGAACCATTGAGATCAGGGCACCTTTCTCGTACACATTTCCATACTGGCTTTTATATTCTGTCAGCACATTCGCGCTCATTACCGTAAAAGGCAAAGTGTCGTTATATCTTTCCCTGGAATTGGAGATCTTCCCCTGCATTTGTTTCAGAAATGCGTCCCTGGTAGTGAGCCCGTAGCGGACTTGTACCAGATGTGCGTGGTATTCTGTAGAGCCCTCATAAAGCCATAGATGACGCGACATTTTCGGGCTGTTAAAATCAAAATATTGTATTTCTTCTGAATGAATGCTCAGCGGAGTGAGAATATGAAAAAACTCATGTGCGGCCACATCCATAAAAAACTGTTTCAGTTCCGAAGAATCTGCTTCAGGTAGAAAATAAACAGACGAATAAGAATGCTCGAGTGCCCCTATCCCACCAGACACACCGTTTTTATCAGTAAGGTAGATCAGGAAGGCATATTTTTCAACCGGCAAAGTTCCACCGAGGTATTTCCCCTGAGCCTGTAATAATGTATTCAGGTTTTGTGAAAGATAGGAGGCAGACACTTTCTTATTAGGTGAATAAACGGAAATCAATACCTGGGACTTGCCAACCCAAATTGTTGAAGTATCGGGAACAGAGTACATAATCGGATTATCTACGATACGGTTATAAGTTTCCGTTACGAATTTGTCCGACTCAGCACTCTTATCCAGATCCGTTAAAGGACTGCTGGCATAGAGCTCAGGTTTATGAAGAATGCTGACTTCATAAGGAACTTCCTTCATCCCTTCAAAATATCCAAGAAAGCAATGGTTATTGATGAGATAGTTTACTCCCGACTCTATATTACTCCCGCAGGGCTCAAAAACTTTTTTTCCAGGTAAAGAATCATCAAAAGTATCGTTGATGGAGTAGGTGATTTTTGCAAGTGTTTTTGCTTTGGAAATTTTCCATCCGTTTACATCGCTCTTCTCCACCTTCAAAGGTCTGCCCTGCCTGTCAAAAGCTTTGAAATTCTCCACGTATCTTCCGAAATCATCAATCGAATAGGTTCCCGGAACAATCTTTGGCAAATAATAGGTTACCTCATCCTCTTTCATTACAGGTGGCATTAACTCCACATTTACTTTGTCACTATCTGTTTTTAAAAGATCGATCCTGAATTTATAGGAAGGTTTGTTTTGTGCAAAAGAAAACAATGTCATGGCGATAAACAATGCTGTAAATAAAATTCGGTTGTTCATATATAATAATGATTAATTCCCGGACGCACCTGCCCGGATTGAATAGAAAAGTTGTTGGTAATTAATATGCAGTTATCCGGCAATAATCGGGCCCTCAAATGGCTTTCAAAAATCCGAAGTTCCTTAATAAGTTACCGGGGCGATGCTATAAATGATAAGCGAAATGAATAACCGGATCAGCGGCGCACAATAGCGTTGTGATTCCTCACCAGGTCCGCGGATATATTAACTGCTTCTGCCAGGTAGGCATCTTTTTTTAGAAATTTCAACCACCTTTCATTTCGTTCTTTTGATCTGGCATCACCAGCAATTGTTTCTGTCTGTTTTATTTCCAGACTATCAGACAACTGCATCAGTTTACGGGTTTCCTCTACTTTTGACCGGACCTCTTTTTCTTTTTTCTTGTAGTCAGTTATGGAAAGATAACGGGTACCTTCAGACTGTTCCGCCAGCCAGGAAACATTTTTTCTGATGGCAGTAAAATTTACACTGTGCCTGCGATTAAAACCCTGCATCAATGAATCGAAATAGGGCTGTTCATCCCAGGTAGTATAGTTCAGCTGTTTCAATTCATCCCAGGCCAGTGCAGAAGGATTATCCTTTTCTTTGAGTTTGTAATATTCATAGTATCCTGGCAATACAATATCAGGCTCGACTCCTTTTAATTGTGTTGAAGATCCGTTAATACGATAATATTTCTGAATGGTAAGATGTACCGTTCCCAGATCTTCATTCCCCGAAACAATACTGAGCGGCACAGGTCGCTGTACCGTTCCTTTTCCATAAGTAGATGAACTGCCAACAACAACGCCACGATGATAGTCCTGAATTGCTGCGGCAAATATTTCAGAAGCCGATGCACTGAATTCATTAACCATAACTACTAAAGGACCACTGTACAAAACCTTTCCATCATTATCTCCATGTGTTGAAAATTTTCCATCACTTCCTTTGACCTGAACAACGGGCCCGCCGGGAATAAACAGACCTACCATCCGGATTACTTCATACAAACTCCCGCCGCCATTGTCGCGAATATCGATAATTACAGATTCTACATTTTCGCTTTTTAACCGGATCAGCTCACGGGCAATATCTTCAGAACAATTTC
This sequence comes from Chitinophagales bacterium, assembly GCA_015654495.1. Classification (GTDB taxonomy): domain Bacteria; phylum Bacteroidota; class Bacteroidia; order Chitinophagales; family Chitinophagaceae; genus Pollutibacter. Next base: position 6,937 of record JAATGW010000728.1, on the reverse strand, counting down.
TTCCTCCTTCTTCTCCTAATGAAGAATAAAATTTCGGGAGAAATATATAACCTGTTTTGTGACCATTGCTGATGATAACCGAACTACGTGCAAATACCTCTTCCAGTTTCATTTCCTCACGTTCAATAGACACCGTTTTTGTTGTACCATCGGCCTTTTTCAATGTGAGTTTTACGACAGAGCCTTTATCTCCGCGGATTAGCTTTATGGCATCGGGCACATCATATCCTGCAACATCAACAGCTTCTTTATTTCCCTGTGCAATTTTCAAAATTAAATCTCCATCATTCACTTCTCCTGTTTTCCAGGCCGGCCCGCCAGCTGACACACTATAAATTTTCGGGTATCCATTCTCTTCAGTGATAGTGGCCCCTATACCATAAAATTTTCCACTCAGGTCTTCATCCCAGGATCTTTTTTCAACAGGCATGAAAAAGTCAGTATGCGGATCCATCAGGTTTGTGATGGAATTGACGAACACACTGAAACGGTCATCATCCGTTGTGCGCGTTATCTGCCTGTCGAAATATTTCTTTATAACATTTCCTGTAACTTTTCTTGCTTCCGCTTCCAGCGTGGCATCAGACTTATTCTTCTCCGCTTCCTCCTTCGCGCTGTCGCGGATTTCCTGTAAGTCAACAAACCTCTCCAGCGACATGAACTTAATTTTCTGGTACCAGGATTTTTCCTGTTCCTTTTCAGAAACCGGCCAGTTTTTGGTATTTCCGGCGATGCTATCCCTTATCGAAAAATCAAAAGGTTTTGCAAGCATATTTGCAGTTGCGGTATTCACCTGTGCAAGTCTCAATTTATAAATATCATTCACCGCATAAAAAAATGCTACAGGTTTGCCCAGCAATTCATCATCGATTGATTGTGAAAATTTCTTCAGCTTGCTTACATCTTCAGCCAGAAAAATATTTTTATCAGGATCCAAACGATCCAGATAATCCATAAAAACTTTTTCAGAAAAATTGTCATTAATGGATTGAGGGCTGAAATGTCCCTGTGAAAGAACTTCAGCTACCGCATGGATAATTTTATCATACTTCGGATTTTCCTTTGCAGGATTGCCGGCAATTGCAATATTAAAAAACAATAAAAGGGCCAATGAAAACAGGCAGTATTTCCTTCTTTCAGTATTCATCATATTCCGCGAATTAAGTGCTTCTGATCAGCGATCGAAAACTTTTATAATATAAACAGTTCAGTAAGTTACTCAGCAGAATTGAAAAGAAAAAGCCAACTATCGAAAGGCGCCGCCGTTTATCTTAATGCCGGTCTCTGGTTTCTGGTTCCTGCCGCCGGCTGGAGCTAGCAGCTGTAGCTGGCTTCCGGCTTAAAACCCGGACCTGAACTCAGTCATTTTTGAGGTATGTGGAGGCTGCTTCGTCCAGAAACCAATGAACTACAGCGTGTTCCGGCCGTATAAGCTGGGCCGGATACTGATTAATATCCTCAGGTCCGTTTAACACATGATGCACAGCGTCAGATTTCGTTTGGCCGTAAACCAGGAAAGCGATTACCTCAGCGTCATTAATAAGGGGTGCCGTCATAGTAAGCCGCCAGAGATCCTGATCTTCAAGGAAAACCGCGCTGATTTTTTTCTCTGTTTCCTTCAGTACTGCGGTACCCGGGAATAAAGAGGCTGTATGGGCATTGTCGCCCAGCCCAAGAAGCACCAGGTCAAATTTAACCGCAGCTCCGTCAAAATGATTCCTGATCCTTATGGTATATTCCCTGGCTGAATCTTCAGGCGACAAACTAGTGTTCAGGTAAAAAATATTTTCCTCCGGAATCGAAAGCGGTTCAGCAAGAAATTTACGGATCATCCCGCCATTGCTCGCCTCATCTTCCAATGGAACATAGCGTTCATCACCCAGAAAAAAATACATTTTTGACCAGTCGAGCTGATCTTTATATGCTGAGGAAGTTAGCAGATTATATAGGTTCCTGGGAGATTTGCCACCTGATAACACAACATTACAACGCCCATTATCTGAAATGATCATGTGAAGATGCTGAACAAAATAGTCGGCAAGACTTGTGATTGCTTCGTCAACGGTTTTGAAAATATGCAATTCCATAAATTTATTTTTTTCCATTTACGGGTAAAGAAAACCAGTGAAATCCGTCGCCGGCAATCATTGCTTCAGCCAGTTCCGGGCCCCAGGATCCGGCAGAATAATTAGGAAAATTAAGTGATGGTTTGTTGGTCCAGAGATTAACCACAGGCATCAGCAAATCCCAGGCGGCTTCCACCTGGTCACCGCGCATAAAAAGCGTCTGATCACCCGTCATTGTATCCAGCAGCAAAGTTTCATAGGCTTCAGGCGTATAACTGGCATAAGTAGTTGTATAATCAAAAACCATTTCCATATTATTGAGAAGCATATCCAAACCTGGACGTTTTCCCTGCAACTGAAGCCGGATACTCATTTCAGGTTGGATACTGATGATAAGCCTGTTTTGCTGCCAGCTGTCGATCGCTTCCTGCGGAAAAACAAAATGTGGCAGATCGCGGAACTGGATACAAATGAGTGAAGAGGATTCCGTTAACCGCTTCCCGGTTCTGATATAAACCGGCACACCCTGCCAGCGCCAGTTATCAATAAAGAATTTTATTGCCGTAAATGTTTCCGTATTTGACCTGGTAGCAACACCTTCTTCTTCCCTGTAGCCAGGAACTTCCTGGCCCTTGATCCATCCGCTTCCATACTGACCACGTACAACTGTTGATCTCAACTCCTCTGAAGTAAACCTGCGCATGGCATTCAACACATCCAGTTTTCGGCTATGGATCTCCGATGCTTTGAAGCTTGCCGGCGGTTCCATCGCTATCAGGCAAAGCAATTGAAGAATATGATTCTGTACCATATCCCTGAGCGCTCCCGATCCTTCATAATATCCGCCACGACCTTCCACTCCCAGCTTTTCAGTCACTGAAATCTGAATATGTTCTATATAATTCCGGTTCCAGAGGGGTTCAAGAATAGAATTCGCAAAGCGAAAAGCCAGGATATTCTGTACGGTCTCTTTACCGAGATAGTGATCGATACGATATATCTGTTCCTCCCTGTAATTTTCATTTAACAGTTTGTTCAATGCTTTCGCCGATTCCAGATCGTGACCAAAAGGCTTCTCAATTACTATCCTGCAATGACCTTCATTCTCATTCAGTTTATTAGCTGCAATGTTTTTTGCAATAACGGGAAACAAAGAAGGTGCGACGGCCAGGTAATGAATTACATAAGGCTTTTCATTCCATTCCTTTTCAAAAGCCTGTACCATTGAGCAAATCTCGATATATCCTTCCGGTTTATAGGAGTCGCCGGCCGAATAAAAAACATGCGAAGCAAATAAATTCCATTGGGTTTCAATTACCTTCCCCGACCTCGAAAACTTATTGATCCCTTCCATCAGCTTTATCCTGAATTCCTCATTGGAAAGCGGGGTACGACCCGTACCGATGATCGAAAATTTTTCCGGCATCCAGTCGTCAAGAAAAAGATTATACAAGGCCGGGGCCAGTTTCCGCCAGCAGAGATCGCCTGTGGCACCATATATTATAAATACCGTTGGTTGCGTTTTAATTTCTTTCACGATCAATCTTTTTTAATCTGACAATTGAAATAAACTCCGGACTTAGCTGAAATCTATAATTAAACACCAGCCAAGGGCTGATTCCATTCAGTATGAAAAACACCGGTTTCTCCGATTCTCTCATAAGTATGTGCGCCGAAAAAGTCACGCTGTGCCTGAATAAGATTTGTCGGCATATCAGCACTTGTCAATGCATCGAAATAACTCAACGCACTTGTATAAGCTGGAATGGAAATACCATTCTGAACAGCTTCGCAAACAAGGTTCCGGGCAGATTTTTCGGTGTGAGAAATTATAGAGCCAACATCCGGATCAAGACAAAGATGTTGTAATGAAGGATTGGAAGAAAATGCTTTTCGGATAAGTTCAAGATAATAAGATCTTATAATGCAACCACCACGCCATATCCGTGCGATCTCGTCAATCCTTAATGAATATTCATATGCTACGGAAGCCTTTGCCATCAGGTGGATTCCCTGCGCATAAATACCAATCATGGCAAATGTATATGCCTCTTTCAGCGTTTCTTTGAAAGAAGATTCCTTAAATACAGAGGAGGGCTTTTCTGTTTTCTTAAAAGCCAGGCTGAATTGCTGCCGGAGTGATTTGAATTTTGAAAGATCACGCATGGCAACAGCCATATCAATTACGGGTATCGGAAGTTCGAGTTCTGTCGAAATCTGTGTTGTCCACTTACCAGTGCCTTTTGATTTCGCTTCATCCTTTATTTTATCAACCAGGAACAGTCCGTCCGTATCTTTAAATGCAAATATATCAGCAGTAATTTCCAGCAGATAGGACTGGAGGTCAGCTTTGTTCCAGGCTGCAAAAGTTTCATGGATCTTCTCATTGGCAAAACCCATTCCCTTCCGCATAATTTCATAGGTATCGGCAATCAGCTGCATGATCGCATATTCGATACCGTTATGTACCATCTTTACAAAATGCCCTGATGCGCCGGGGCCAATATAAGTAACACATGGTTCGCCATCTACTTTGGCTGCAATGGCATCGAGTATAGGCTGAGCATACTGATAAGCCTGTTTATCGCCTCCAGGCATAAGGCTCGGACCGAATCTCGCACCTTCTTCACCACCGCTTACGCCCATTCCAAAAAAATGCAGGCCGGCCAGTTCAAGTTTTGCAACACGCGTATTGGTATCCGTAAAATGGGAATTACCACCATCAATAATAATATCGCCCTTTGCAAGCAGTGGCTGCAATTCCGCAATAACATCGTCAACAATCTTTCCTGCAGGCACAAGCAAAATAATGACTGCCGGTTTTTCAAGACTTGTTATAAATTCACTTAAATCGCCAAAGCCCTTTACCGGTTTGCCCTCTCCTTCCTTTCCCAGCAATTCGATTTTTGACGGATCTTTGTCATAACCCGCTGCGGCAAATCCATTGGATGCAATATTCAGCAAAAGATTTCTGCCCATCGTACCTAAACCGATAATACCAATCCGATAATTTGTACCCATCCGTGACTGCATTAAGTTTTAAAAATGAATCCTGTTTTGTGTTTCCCTATTTGTCCGGATTGTTTTCGAGTTTTGCAATTTTGTCAAGACGACGCTGGTATTTTTCGCCACCGGAATAGTTTGCCTCCAGAAAAGATTTTACCAGTTCTTTGGCAACAGCAAAACCTGTAATTCTCCCGCCGAGGCAGATCAGGTTCATGGCGTCGTCTTCCACTCCCTGGTGAGCTGAAAAATGATCTGTTATCAATGAAGCACGAACTCCGGCAATTTTATTAGACACAATCGCAGCACCAACCCCGCTTCCGCAAATAGCAATTCCTTTTTCAATTTCGCCCGAGGCCACTGCCCTCGCAAGCGGAATGATAAAGTCCGGGTAGTCATCAAGGTTGTCGAGCTCGTAAGCACCGAAATCAGTAATCTCATAACCGAGACTGATCAGGTAGTCCTTTATAATCTGCTTCAATACAAAACCGCCATGATCTGCAGCTATTCCTGTTTTCATTTTTTCTGTATTTTCGGGCATTCTAAGCTAAACAAAAAAAATGATTTATTGTTTATGCTGAGATATCAAAACCTGATGGATACCGGTAATCAATAGCCGAAAACTAATTGTACAGGCGCAGGTATTTCATCATTACAGCTACCAGGCTTGTCCAGCCCGTCTGATGCGAAGCTCCCAGGCCTTCTCCGGTTTCTCCATGAAAATATTCGTGAAAAAGCAACAGCCTTTTATTTTCCGGTTTATTATAAAACCACTGTGATTTCCCTGACACTACCCGCCCTGAACCCTCCTTATCAAGAAAGGTGTTGATAATTCTGCCAGTAAGCAGATCTGAAACCTCCCCGAGATTTTTTTTCTGTCCTGATCCGGTTGGAAATTCCACAGTCAGCTCATCTTTAAAGAATGCATGCATATGATGCATTGTTTGTACAATCAGGTAATTCAGCGGCATCCAAACAGGCCCGCGCCAGTTGCTGTTGCCGCCAAATACAGCATCATCACTTTCGCCGGGGCAATAGTGGATCGAGTAGTTCACGTTGTTATAGAATAAAGTGAATGGATACTGCGCATGGTATTTTGAAAGCGATCGAATACCATAAGGCGACAAAAATTCATTCTCGTTCAGGATAATACTAAGTAAACCGGCAATCCGGTCTTTCTGCACAAGGGAAATCAAAATATCGCCATTTTCATCAATCTGTTCAAAGGGTACGAATTTATTTCTTGATATACGATAGTGTTTGAAAAATTCCATCCTTTTTTTGAAATCCGGAAGTTTGTCCAGGGCCTGTTTCCGGATCACTCCTACATTGAATAAAACGCTCAAACCCACCAGTGATCTTACTTTCAATCGGATATGATTTCCATCAGGTGTATGAAGAAGATCATAAAAAAAACTATCGTCGCTATCCCAGAGCAGGTCATTCAATGAAGCGGCAATTAACGAAAAATGTTCGTAGAACTTCGTAACCATGTCTTCATAGCTAGGGTCGGTTAATGCGATTTCAATCGCCATATCCATCATATTCAAAGCATACATTCCCATCCACGCAGTCGCATCAGCCTGCTCCAGGTAGGTTCCTGGTGGTAAAGAATTTCTGTCCAGCACACCGATATTGTCCATCCCCAGAAAGCCTCCGGTAAATACATTTCTTTCATCAGCATCTTCCCTGTTTGCCCACCAGGTAAAATTGAGCATGAGTTTCTGAAAAATTTTTTTGAGAAAGGAAAGGTCAGTATAGCCATGCATTTCGCGCTCCATCCTGTAAATCTGTAATGCAGCCCAGGCCTGAATCGGCGGATTTACATCGTTGAAATTCCATTCATATGCCGGAATATGCCCGGCCGG